>DATNKC010000194.1:0-9424 GCA_035603615.1 Steroidobacteraceae bacterium
GCGTATCTTGGCGTCTGGACCAAGCCCGGCGCGAGCTTTATCTGCATCGAGCCCTGGCATGGGATCACGGATCCGGAAGGCTTTTCGGGTGACTTTATGCAAAAGCCCGGCGTGCAGGTCCTCAAGGCTGGCGAGACCTTCTTCGCGAAAATGGACATAACGTTGCTGGAATCTTGAGGCCCGGTCGGCGGCAGTGTTGCCGTTCGCGACCCACAAGCACCGCCTACGCCGCCGAACCGGCAATTTGGCGCAATTTCCGCGCTTCCAAGCCTCCCCCTCTACAGTGCCTCCACGGTTTACAACTACTTGGGGAAACACATGAAAACGATCCACGGCTTCGCTGCCCTGTCACTCTCACTGATCTTAGGCCTCGTTCCTTTCGCGCTGATCGCGGTGGACGATTTTGTGGTCGCCAAGGCCGAAGTCTCCACCCCGGTCGCGGCTAACTCGGTACATGCGCTGGGGGTCGAAGGGCGATAGACTCGGTTCCTTGAGCAACCCGGGAACTGAATGAAGACCCACCTGCAGGCCCAGGCCACCGATCCGCTTTTGGCGTTCGACGGCACCCACGATACGGTAGTCGATTTCCTGCGGCGACGCGTGCCGATGGTGATGGCGATCAACACCGTCATCGCGCTGCTCATCGCCCTGGTGCTGCGCTCGTGGGACGAGGTCATCCCGAATCTCGTCATTTCGTACTGCATCGGTCTCTGCATTCTCGCGTTGGTGGCGTCCGTGCGCTGTACCGTCATGCAGCGCTTCCGCGGCAGCCTCCCTCTGCGCTTCGCCATCTACGTCGTGCTGATCGTGGCCGGCGCCATCGGCGGTGAACTGCTCTCGAAGCTGTTCCTGCACCGTCAGTCGCCCACGTACATGATGCATGAGGGCTACATTTGGCTGGTTGCCGTTGTTTTCTCGCTGGTGGCAGCCAGCATCGCGCTGTTCATCAATTTCAGCTGGGTGCGGCTGGCGCAAAGCAAGCGCGACGTGGAACGCGCCGAGCGCGCCGCGATCGAAGCGCAGCTGCGAGCGCTGCAGGCGCAGATCGAGCCGCATTTCCTTTTCAATACCCTGGCGAATCTCGATGCCTTGATCGCGACCGACGCCGGCATGGCGCGTTGCCTGCTCGGCAATCTGATCCGCTACTTGCGCGCCGCGCTGACGCATGCGCGCAGCGAAACGGCGACGCTGCACACCGAGGTCGAGCTGTTGAAGGCGTATCTCGCCATCATGGGGTTGCGGCTGCCGAATCGCCTGACCACCGAATTCGATTGTGATCCGGAGTGCTTGCGCCTGAAATTCCCGGCAATGCTGCTGCAGCCGCTGGTCGAAAACGCCATCACGCATGGCATCGAGCCGGCGTGCGACGGCGGCGCCATCCGCGTCAGCGTGCGCTGCGAGGGCGATAAGCTCATGGTGTCGGTCGATGACACCGGCGTCGGCCTCGGCAACGCGCATACCGCGGGCACCGGTGCCGGCATTCAAAACGTCCGTGCCCGGCTGCAGTCGCTGTTTGGCAGCGCGGCGCGCCTGGTTCTGGAGCCGCGCACGCCGCGCGGCACGCATGCGGCCATCGAAGTGCCGCTCAATCTGCTGTCCAGACCGGCTGCATGAGCACGCCCTATAGCTACCTCATCGCCGAAGACGAACCGCTGCTGGCACGAGTACTCGCGCAGCAAGTGAGCGAACACTGGCCCGCGGCACGTTGCGTGGGGTTGGCCTCGAACGGCGCCGAGGCGCTGAAACTGGCCGACGAATTCTCCCCTGACGTGGCCTTTCTCGATGTCCGCATGCCGCAGCTCGACGGGCTCGAGGCCGCACGCCAGCTGTGCCTGAGAGAGCATCCACCGCTCATCGTCTTCGTCACCGCTTACGACGCCTACGCACTCGACGCCTTCGAGGCGGCGGCGATCGATTACTTGCTCAAGCCGGTGGAGACTGCGCGCCTTGCCAAATGCATCGAACGGCTTTCGGGGCAGTTGAGCCGCGGCAACAGCGATGGCAGCGTCGGCGAGATGGCGGCGAGCATCGCCAAGCTGCTCGGCAACCAATCCTCGCGCAAGGATAAATTGCGCTTCGTACGCGCCGGCGCGGGCACCACGGTCAAGCTGATCCCGGTCGCCGAGGTGCTTTGGTTCGAAGCCGAAGACAAATACATCACGGTGGCAACCCGCGAAGGCGACAGCATTATTCGCATGCCGCTGCGCGAACTGCTCGAACAGCTCGACGAGGAGGTGTTCTGGCAGGTTCACCGCGGCACCGTGGTCAATTCACAGCACATCGCGCACGCGAAGCGCGATGAACTCGGCCATTTGACCCTGACGCTCAAGGGCCGCAAGGAGGAAATCCCGGTGAGCCGCCAATTCGCGCATCTGTTCAAGCAGATGTAACCTCGCGCAGATATATATAGCCGAAACTTGGCATCGCACGGCAGTGCGATCAATGAAGGGAGCGCAACGGTGTTGATTCGATCGATTGGTTTGAGTGTAGGCGCGTTCTTGAGCATGCTGCCGTGTGGCGCGGCCGTGCCGGATTCCAATGCCTTAGTGAAAATAAATCAGATCCAAGTGATCGGCACGCACAACAGCTATCACGCCGGAATGGCGTCCAGCGAGGCCAAGCTCCTGCAGCAGAAGAACCCCAAGCTCTATGAGGCCCTGGAGTATCGGCATCGGCCGCTGGATGAACAGCTGACCTCGGGGGTGCGGCAGATCGAACTGGATATTTACGCCGACAGTGCGGGCGGCCGCTACGCGCACCCCATGGGAATCGATGCCGTCGCTGCGGCGGGATTACCCAAAGACCCCGACTTTGATCCGCAGGGTCTCATGAGCAAACCGGGATTCAAAGTGATGCATGTGCAGGAACTGGATTATCGCAGTACCTGTCAGCAGCTCATCGCATGTCTCAAGATCGTTCGCGCCTGGTCGCAGGCGCATAAGAGTCATGTGCCCATTTTCATTCTTCTCGAGACCAAACAGTCCGAGCTGCCGCCGCAATATCATGCGCCGGCTCCCGAAAAATTTACTTCGAGCACCTTCGATGCACTCGATGCCGAAATCCGCTCCGTGTTTAAACCCGACGAAATGATTACGCCCGACCAGGTGCGCGGCAAGCATGCGACGCTCGAGGAAGCCGTGCTGCGCAATGAGTGGCCGACCTTGGCGGCCGCGCGCGGCAAGGTGGTGTTCCTGATGGATCAGCGCCCAGTGGGACCGGTGTATCTGGAAGGACATCCCGCGCTGCGCGGCCGCGTGATTTTTACCAACGCAGAACCTGGCCAACCGGATTGCGCCTTCACGGAGGAAAACGACGGCAGCCAGGAAGAAATTGCGGCCCTGGTGGGCAAAGGGTACTTGGTCCGCACCCGAACCGATGCCGACACGAAGCAGGCGCGAACCAACGACACGGCTCGCCGCGAGCTCGCTCTGGCGAGCGGTGCGCAACTATTGAGCACCGACTATCCGGCGTCCGAGCCCTCGCAATGGACGCCCTATTCCGTCGGCCTTCCCGGTGGCGCCGTTGTCCGGTGCAACCCGGTCAACGGCCCACCCTCCTGTTCCAATCAATCCTTCACCGCCCATCACGAATGACGCCGGACGGCGGCCGATAAGCGGCGCGCCGCCGGATCTTCATGCGCCGGCTACATCTTCATTGCCACCTTCATGTCGGGCGGCGCGGTTTTAGCGCGCGTGCCCTTCACCCCGACAGCATGATCGGGGATTTTGGCCACCAATCGCGCCACATCGCTGTCGTCAAATTCGATGTGGACGCGGTAGGTGCCCTTGGCATTTTTGCCGCGGTAGTCCCAGCTCTCGTCCGCTTGTCCGGGCATGGACATGCCGCAATCATTGAATTGCAAAATCCGCCAGGGTGCGCCGAGCAGAGACTGAACCTCCGCCTTGGTCGACGTTCCAGGCTTCACCTGTGCAAGTTTGGCGGCGCTGATGGTATCGGTGCTGCGCGCCGGCGGTGGAATGGCCGTCGCCCAGCCATCGGCGCTGCGCGCTGCGGAGGCGCCGAGGAAGCACATTGCCAGGCCCGCGCTGTAAACCAACATTTGAATACGCATAGGTAACTCCGTGCGGGTCTATTGTTCGGACTGCGGCAGGATCGCGTTACGCGCTTCGCCGGTCAGCGAGAGAATGGTCACCCCCGTACCGGCACGATCCGCGGCGTAGATGAAACCGCGATCGTCATACTCCACGTAGTCGTTCATCGTGGCGTTGAAGCAGTTGGTCACGCCGTTGATGGTCGAGCACGACGCCGCGGTGTTCGAATTCGGCGCCTGGATGAAATAAGCGATCGGTTTCGGATTCTTCGGATCCCGGATGTCCCAAACTCGGACGCCGGCGTTGAACCAGGAGACGCTGATGATTTTTCCGTAGTACGGCGGATAAATCTGTTCGGTTACCGCATGTGCGCCGAATCGCGCCCCCTTGCCGCAGAAATTACCCGGGAATTGCGGCACACTGAGCGTCGCCATCGGCCACGGCGTTTGTTCATTCGCAATGTCGAGAATCCAAGAGTCGTGCGGCGCTTGGCCAAAGCAATTGTTGGCGGTTCCTTCCGAACTCACGAACAGCAGGCTCTTGCTTTCCGGCGTCCCGTCTCCGAAGTTCGACTGCGCTTCCGGAATCGGCACGTTGAACACCGGCATCGAACTGTGACCGCCATTCTCCGGATTCATCGTCACCCAGCTGACCTGCGGCCAGAGCAAATCCGCTTGAGTCGGGCTGTTCTTGCAGTTGCTCGATGCGTTGGGATTCGCGCCGGGCCCGCTGGTCTTGCAGCCATTCACCAGTTTCATGCGGTCGTCGATTTGAATCACGCCGCTCGCGCCAACCCCATAAGGCATGTAAACGCGGTTCACCACCGTGCCCATGGAAACCGGCCCATGCACGCCGCCCGGCGGATTCGTGGTTCCCTCATAACAGGTATCGCTTGGGGCGTTGAGGCAGGGCTGCTGTGTGGCCACGGAGGCCGTCGGTTGCTGGCCCGGCAGTCCGAACTGGCGAATGAACACTGGTTTTGCGGGATTGCTCAGATCGTAGATGTAGACATGCTGCGTCGACCCGCTCTGCTGCCAACCATCGGCCTTCGAGCCTGCAACCAAATAGGCAATGCCCGTATCGCATTCCCACCAGCTCTTATGGGTGTTGCTGAGGCCGCCAATTATCGTGGTCAGAAATTTCGGCGCCGAAGGTTCGGTCACATCCCAGATTTGGTGCGACTCGTTCGCGCCCGCGTTGCCGAAGGCGCGCAGCAAAAAGAATTTGCCCGCGATGCCGTTGGCGGCCGCATTCGGCATGGTGCTGCCCGGACAGACGCGCACCATCTGCGCCCCGGCCGCTGCGAAAGAGCCGTTGATGGGATCGGGCCCAGGAATGTGAAACAGGAATTTCGGCTTTTTGACGTTGGTAACGTCGATGATCGATGTGCCGTTCGACTCGGAAACTCCCGTCAACGGATTCATCGCCGTGCCGGAGAGATTGCCGTTGTACATGATTTCCCGGCCGTCTTGATTGACGATCAAGGGTTGGTAGATGGGACGCGCTTGATTGTCGTTGAAGCCCTCGACCTTCATGTTCCAGATCGATTCTTCGTTCGGCCCATTCGGCGCCGGCATTTTCTGCGTATCTTCGTTGACCGCACCGGATCGATGTTCGGTATTGGTGATGACCGGGATGGCTGAGCCATAGGGCGGATACGCGACCGCCGCCGGTCCTTGGGCCGGCGCTTGGGATGCAATCCCGAGCGCGAGCAAAACTGAAAAGCCAAATCGTTTGGCCAGTTGAGGCTTGATGTGAGACATACGATTTCCCCCGCGATGACGATGTTTAAAATTGGAGTTAGATCGACTTCGCCCCCACGCTGTAGTTATGACTTCCTGATCGAGTGCGAATTGATATACCAAATACCAATCAGCGGAGACCGGGGAAACGCGGAACGAATTGTCAGAACTGGCTGACAGGCCGACAGGGGAACCCCTAGCGGCGGCATCTCCTAGCCAGCAGGATAAATGATCGCGCTATTGCGAGCGCAATAGATCGCGCAACGATCAGCTCTTTGCCGGCGTCCCTTTGCCCCCGGCTACTTTGTCGGGGATTTTCCCGACGATGACTACGGTGTCGTGCTTGTCGAACTCAATGTGCACGCGGTACGTGCCGTGCGAATCCTTGCCGCGGTATTCCCAGAATTCGTTTTCAATTTCTTCCTCATCGTTGTACTGCACCGTGCGCCACGGATCGCCGAGCAACGACTTGACCTGAGCCTTGGAAATTCCCGGCACCACTTTTGCCAGGACCTGCGCATCAATCGCCTGAACCGGGGTCGCCGCAGGCGGTTTGGCGTCCTCGGCCGCTAGACTCAAGCGCACTGGGCAGAGGCACACCGCAAATGCAACGGCATAGGCGAGTGCGGGCGCAGGTGTAGGTGTAGGTGTAGGTGAGGCTAGAGACATCTTCGCGTGCATTCAAACCTCTCTTTTTTGACCTTGCGCCGCCGCAATGGGCAGCCCCCCTCAATACTTCAAGATTTTTCAGGCCCTGTAAACGGCGCTGTCATTTTGGCAAATCGGTATAATGCAGAGCCATGACTACACCCACTTCCCGCTTGGATCAGGCCTTCCTTGGTCGGCAAAAGCGTCGGCTCACGGAATTGCGGCAGCAAATTCTTCGGGTGCGGCGCGGCGAAGAAAGCGCGGAGGCGAGCGCCAACGCTGAAACCCACGATCAGGCGCGCGAATTCGAGGACGATGCCCAGAAGCTGACCACCCTGGAACTCGAGGGAAACCTCGAGGCCGCGGACGACGATCGCTTGAGCAACATCGAGCGCGCATTGCAAAAGATCGCGGACGGCACGTATGGCCTGTCCGATGCCAGCGGAGCACCGATTCCGATCGAGCGGCTCGAGGTGGCTCCCGAAGCGCTGTACACGCTGGCAGAACAAGAATCGCGCGACGCGGCACGCTAACGCTTTTGAAGGAGTAAGGAACATGTCTGCACCAACCGAACGCGCAATTCTCGCAGGTGGCTGTTTTTGGGGCGTCCAGGACTTGTTGCGCCGCTATCCGGGGATCATATCCACTCGCGTCGGCTATTCGGGCGGCGATGTGCGCAATGCCACTTACCGCAATCACGGCACGCATGCCGAAGCCATCGAGATCATCTTCAACCCCAAAGTGATCAGCTACCGCAGACTGCTGGAGTTTTTCTTCCAGATTCACGACCCGACGACCTTGAATCGGCAAGGCAATGATCGGGGCTTGAGCTACCGCTCCGCCATCTTCTACATCGGTGATGAGCAAAAGCGCATCGCCGAGGACACCATCGAGGACGTCAACGCATCGGGACTATGGCCCGGAAAGGTGGTCACGGAACTCGCTCCAGCGGGGGACTTCTGGGAAGCCGAACCCGAGCATCAGGACTATCTCGAGCGCTATCCGGACGGGTACACCTGTCATTTCATTCGTCCCGAGTGGAAGCTTCCGGTTCGCCCGGCGGCGAAACAGGCCTAAGGCAGCGCCGGTCGGCTGGGCCTCTGCCCTGCCTATCTGACTGTATTTAAAAGAGTTTCCGCCTTGTGTGTCCGAGCCCCCGAGGTTGCGGGTGGGGCCGGTAGAGTCGTTCCGCATTCCTCGATGCCTACAGCTATTTGGGCCGAAATCACTTGAAACGCCGCTCTATTGTTCCTAGGCTACGTGCGTAAACCGTAAGTAATCGAAGGTCTTGCGCGCGTTTATTCAATAAAATCAGAAAGAAATCGCACTCTTTAGGCTTCAAGGGATTAAAAGATCATGGCTACACAGGCTCGATCAATTGCTTCGCTGACCATCTCTTTCGGGCTGGTCGCCATTCCGGTGAAGCTCTATTCCGCGACGGTCTCCTCCGAACGCATCTCCTTCAACTTGCTGCGTCAAAAGGACGGCTCGCGCGTGAAGCAACAATATGTTGCGGTCAGTGACGGACAAATCGTCGAGCGTTCCGAAATGGTCAAGGGATACGAATTTGCGAAGGACCAGTACGTGATGTTCAGCGCCGAGGAACTGAAGGCGCTCGAAGATACGACCAGCCACGCCATCGACATCGGGCAATTCGTGCCGCTCGAATCGGTGGATCCGCTGTATTTCGACGGCACCTATTATCTTGCGCCCGACAAGGGCGGCGCGAAGCCTTACACTTTGCTGGCGACGGCGCTGCGCAAGTCGCGGCAATGCGCGGTCGGCCGCTGGATTTCGCGCGGCAAGGAACACATCGTGGTGATCAGACCGATCGAAGATGGCCTGGCCCTGCATCAATTGCATTTCAAAGCCGAGGTTCGCGATCTGAAGGACCTAGGCATCGAGGCGGCGCCGGTGTCGGAGCCGGAGTTGAAGCTCGCGCAACAGCTCATCGAACATCTGGCGGCGAAGCGTTTCGACCCGAACGAGTACGCCGATGAGCATCGCGCGCGTGTGCAGGCGGCGATTCAGAAAAAAGTCGAGGGCAAGGAAGTATCGCTGTCCGAGGGACCGGTTTCGGCCAAGGGCGGCAATGTCATCGACTTAATGGAAGCCTTGAGGGCCAGCATCGATGCGCGCGGCTCCAAAGCGACGGATCTGAAGGAGCGCAAGGCACCGAAGCGCGCGGCTGCCGCAGGCGCAGCGCGCAAATCCGCACGACGATGAAATGCATGCCTATGACACGAAAGACCTGGAGCGGCTGTTCGGATTACCGGCTTCGGCTGTTCGTGCCTTAGCGCGCGCGGGAAACATTCAACCCGTCAGACGCTCGGGCAGACTGCATTACTCGTTCCACGATCTCGTGGTCCTGCGCACCGCGAGTGCGCTGCGCGCCGCGAAAATCTCGTCGCAGCGGATCAACAAGACGCTGCAAGAGTTGCGTTCGGCGCTGCCGGAAGGCTCCGCGCTCAATAAAATCTCGCTCACCGCACTCGGCAATCGCATCGCCATCCGCGAGGGACAAACCTTGCGCGAGTCCGAGTCAGGCCAGTACGCACTGGCCTTGGAAATCGTCGAGGAGAAGGGCCGGCTGCACGTGATTTCACGGCAAGATGCCGCGCCCGCGATTGAGAAGTCCGCGCGCGCCGCCGCGTATTCCAGCGCGGATTTCGCCGCCGATTCCGCCGCCGATTCCGCGGATAGACACTACGCCAGGGCGCTGGAACTGGAGGACAGCAATCCGCGGGCGGCGCAAAAGGCTTACGAATTGTGCCTCAAGGCCGATCCCGATCATCTGGAAGCGCGCATCAACCTCGGCAGGCTGCTGCACTTGGCGGGTCGCTTGGCTGAAGCGGAGCGTGTCTATCGCGTGGGCGTCAAAGTGGATCCTTTCATTGCGTTCAATCTCGCCGTGGTGCTCGAGGATCTGGAGCGCGAGCCCGATGCCATCATCGCCTACCGCGAAGCGCTGGCGCTGGATCC
>DATNKC010000195.1:0-21392 GCA_035603615.1 Steroidobacteraceae bacterium
GTCCCATCGATACAAGCCCGTGCCGGTCACCTCCCAGACGACGCCGTCGGAGTCGACGGACAAGCCGCCCATCTTGACGGGAGCGGCGCCGCTTGGTCCCGTCGAAACAATTTTCGCGGTGCCATTGAAGTAGTGAGCGAGTTTGCCATCCAGCGTGCCGATCCAGATTCCGCCGGCCGGATCAGCGCCGAGAAAATGAGCGCGCGGCACGAGAGATGCGATCTGAATATCCTCTTGCACCCGGCGGTCCCTGATGCGCAGCAGGCGAAGTATGTGCTTTGGTTGATCATATGCTAGGGCCCAGATATTGCCGTCGATGTCTTCTGCAAGTGAAAAAATGATGTTTCCAATGTCCTCCAAACGCCGCTCGCCTTGCCCCTTAATCTCAGAGAACTGCCCGTGCTGGTAAGTCATCAGTGTCCGATCCATCCCGACCCAAACCTGGCCTGAGTGGTCCTCCAGCAGCGCAGTTACATATTGAATTGGATGTCCGCGGGTCGTCCTGATTGGAGAAACCGAATCCGCACGAATGACGTTCAGGGCCTGTTCAGTTCCCATCAAGACAGAATTGTCGTTGAGTGCAATTACAGCGCCGGTTGCGTTGCCGGTCAGACCCTCAGTCGAGGAATAACTGACAATGCGAATATCCCGAAATAGATCCACACCCTTATCAGTTGTGATCCACAAATTGCCTTCTCGGTCCTCATAGATCGAACTCACTTCATCACCGGACAATCCCTGCGCCGCACCATAGTGATCCGCATGACCGTCATGAATGTGGTACAGACCCTGAGACGCTGTTCCAATCCAAAGTGTTTGCTGACGGTCCAAGACTAGGGCGGCGGCCTGGACGGTCGCACCATCGAATCCCGGGACCACATAGCTCTTGAAGATTCCGTCAGTGTAAATTTGCACGCCGGCGCCCGGTCCCACACCACTTACGGCTGCCCAGACCGAGCCAGCGGCCCCGACAGCAAGCGCACTGACGCCGTCTCCTGTCGGATGACTCATTTGCTCTTGCATGTAGCGGCTCATGGAACCCCGGCTCCAGCGGCACAGCATCTGACATCCGAACCAGATGTCTCCTGATTTGTCCTCGGCAAGCGCGGTTCCAAATTCCGCCGGATTACCATCATTCTTGTTACCGTGACACTCGAGGTCATTGCCAATGATTTGGCACAACGCGGGTTCACCATTTGTGTCGCTGCGAGTAATCCAGATCGTGCCCGCGTGGTCCTCGAGGATGCCCTGCACGGCGCCGCTTTTGATCGGGAAACTGAATGCCTTGCCATCCTTAAGGCGGCTCAAGCCCTGGTACGTAGCCATCCACAAACTTCCGTCGCGACTTCCCAGGAGCGCATTGATGCCCACGTCAGTGGGAAAGAATTTCTGCGGCGGCACGGGGACCATTCTGACGCCGTCGAACCGAACTAGACCGGTGGCGGCAATCCAGACATAGCCGTCGCTCGTCTGAGTGACACTGATCGGGTTATGCGGAAAGCCGTCTTGGACCCTCCAGACGGAGTGAGCATACTGTGAAATAAGCCTGTGGGGATCCAGCGCCCAGGCGGTATCGACAAGAAGCGCCATCAATAAGAATGCGCAGAGCAGGTATCGCGAGGCGCGCCATCGCCGCGTCGGTCCCATCCGCCGAGAAAGCCGCAGCGCTTGAGCATTCCATAGGGTCATTGTTGCCGCGATACGAAGCCCAGTTTTTCCATCAGTGATCTAACTTTGCCGCGCAACATGTGGCGCCTCGAGTCAGGATGGCTGTAAATGACTCCGCCCGGGACGATGAGTTCGATCACGGTTCCCTCCGACGCTGAGCTTTTGATCGTGAGCTTGGCCGCAATGCGCGCAGCTCGCTCGCGCATGCCCAGCAAACCGAAGTGTCCTGCTTTGCCCTTTTCCGCCAGGGCGACGTCCATCCCGGTGCCGTTGTCGCGGACAGACAGTGTCAAGTCCTTGAGATAGCTGAGATCCACCCACAATTGTTTTGCATGCGAGTGAACACAGGCATTGCGGATCGCTTCATAGCCGATGCGATATACCTCATCGCGCACGACGGGGTGCATCGGTTGCACCTCACCGGTCACTTGAAGAGCGGTTTCCATGGAGCTGTGCGTGCGGCACTCTTCGATCGCACGCCGCAACGCTTCGGCAAGGTCATTCACCTCAGTCGTGGAGGTTCGCAAGGAATTTAGCGAGGCTCGGCCCTCGAGGGTCGCCCGAGCCAACCACTCCGACAGCGTTTTCATGGCTTGACGCATTCGCGAGTAGTCGGTGGCAGTATCCAGTGCGTCATCCGCCACCAACTTGCTGCCTTGGATGGTCTGCAGAAACGTGTCGTGTAGGTCGCGCGCGATGCGGGTGCGCTCGGCCAGCCGCTCATCGAATCGGGCGGTCATCGCTCTGCCGATTTGGCGCACGCGCAGGCGATAGATCGCGGCGAGCAGCAGCAATGCTGCAAGAGCAGCTGCCAATCGGAACCAGTTGGTCTGATACCACGCCGGCGCAATATGGAATGCGAGCGACGCGCCGGTCGTATTCCACACGCCGTCGTTGTTCGACGCGATCACGCGAAAGCGATAGTACCCAGGTCGTAGGTCGTTGTAGAACGCCTGGCGGCGCAGTCCAGGATCCTGCCAGCTCGTATCCCGACCATCGAGCATGTAGCGGAAGGCCATCCTCTGAGGTAGGACAAAACTCAACGCGGTGTAGTCGATCTCCAGATCTCGTGTGAGCGGCGGCAGAGTGATGGGCGAAGACGATGAGTAACTCTTTCCGTCGGCGATAAGTCCTTCGACATGAACTGGCGGTGGTATCTGATTCTTGTACGAATGACCAGGGTCGATCATCTGAACAGTCGAATATCCAATAAACCACAGCCGCCCATCCTTTGATCGAACGGAGCCAGGCTGGATGCGTTTTGAAAAATATCCCGGGTCGGCGCCGTCCAACGGGCCCAACATGGTTGCTCTCACCTGGCTTTCAGGTTGCGCAGACCAATTCGCGACATCATCGGCAGAAATGCGCAGGTAGCCGCACTTTCCTGAAAGCCACATTGATCCCGAGGCATCTTTGATGGCGGCGAATAACCTGGAGCAGGGCAGGCCATTGCGCGAGTCCAAAACCCTGAGTGCACCACGCTCCCAGCGATATAGACCTATAGAGGTTGCCGCCCATATCACGCCAGTCGGGTCGATATAAAAGCTGCCCACTTTGACTGGGACGTCACTGCTTTGACCGGCGGAAACAGCTTTAGCTAGCCCACTGAGGTAGTGAAAAAGTTTGCCGTCTAGCGTGCCGATCCACATCCCGCCCGCCGGGTCCGCGGCGAGAAAATGAGACTGGGGCACGCGGGCTGTGATTTCGGTGTCCTCCTGCAATCGGTGGTCTCGGATGCGCAGCAAATGGTGCACCCGCGTTGGCGGGTTCTCGGCGATGGCCCAGATATTCCCCTCGATGTCTTCTGCAAATGAGAGGATATCTCCCATGTTCTCAAGGGGGCGGCCATCAAGTCCTTTAATTCTGGAGAACTTCCCGGCCTGATATGTCATCACTGTCCGATCGATTCCCAGCCACACCTGACCCGCATGATCCTCCAGCAGCGCATCGACGTCTTGAACCGGGTGTCCGTCGGCCTCGGTAATTAACGACGTGGAGCCGCCCTGGATGATGGCAAGAGCGCCGCCAGTTCCGACCCAGACGGACCTATCTTCGCGAGCGAGTACGACGCCAGCGTTGTCATGTAGGCCTTCGCGCGAAGAGAAACTGACGATGGGTACGTCTCGAAAGAGATCGACGCCACCGTCGGTGGCGATCCACAAATTTCCCTCGCGGTCTTCGAAGATCGAGGCCACGACATCGCCCGATAAGCCCTGAGCAGACCCATAGTGGTCCGCGCGGCCGTCATGAATGTGGTAAAGACCCTCGGAACCCGTAGCGATCCAGAGAGTTTGCTGGCTATCCATCAATAGAGAGGTTGCGCGGATTTTCGTGCCGTCGAAGCCGGGGGCTACATAACTGACGAACTGACCGTCGCGCAAGTAGCCGACCCCGGCTCCTGGACCCGTACCGTCCATCGCAACCCAAACTGAGCCATCGGATCCTGTAGCAAGCCCCACCACCCCATAATCTGTTGGATGATCCATCTGTTCTTGCATGAAGTAGCTCATGGAGGCCCGGTTCCAGCGGCACAGCATCAGGCATCCGAACCAGATGTCACCGACGCTGTCTTCCGCGAGGGCCTCTACGGATGTGCCACCGCTCTCGTCGTAACACTTCAAGTCGTTCCCGGTGACTTGGCAAAGCAATCCCTTCTCGTGGCCTTGGTACTGAGTAATCCAGACAGTGTCAGCGTGATCAGCGATGATGTTCTGCACGCCAGTCTCGTGACTCGGGAACCTGAACCAGGTTCGGTCCTTGAGGCGGTACAGACCGGTATAGGTGCCCATCCACAGACTGCCGTCGCGAGTCCCCAAGATGGCGTTAATGCCTATATTCGTGGGAAAGGAATTCTGCGATGGACCTGGAGTCATTCTTACCCCATCGAATCGAAGTAGGCCTGTGCCAGCGGCAATCCAGATATAGCCATCACTTGTCTGGGTAATAGCGATCGGCGAACGCGGGAAGCCGTCCTGCACCCTCCATACTGTGTGCGCGTATTGAGATATGAGTCGATGCGGATCGAGCGCCCAGGCTGTATCGACCAGAAACGCCATTAATAAGGAAGCGCACAGTAGGTATCGGGAGGCGCGCCATCCCAAAGTCGGACCGTTTCGCCGACAAGGCAGCAACTCTGGCGCATTCCCCTGATTCTTCATGCTTGCCGGTAGAGATTCAGACAAGAATAAATCTGGAACAGTTGGCAGTCGCGTGACGGTACCCGCAATTGCCCCAACACGCCCCATCCGCCAGCCCAGCATTCCCCCTATGGTTTTCCACAGGTTCAGCGCATCAGATTTTCAGCAAACCGCGGCGGACCGCGATGGTCACGGCATGGGTTCGATCTTTGGCGCTCAGCTTAGCCACTAGATTCTTGATGTGAAAATTGACGGTGGTCTCGGCGATCGCCAGCTGATCGGCGATCTGCTTGTTGCGGTAGCCATCCCGAATGAGCCTGAGCACCTCCAATTCCCGTGTCGTAAGATCCTCATCACCCAAATGCTCGGCGAGCCGCGCGGCCACTTCCGGCGGCACATGCCGTCGGCCGGCATGCACCGAACGGATGACGGCGAGCAAGTCATCTTTCGGCATGCTTTTAAGCAGGTAAGCGGCCGCCCCCGCGCGCATGGCGCGCTGAATTTCACCATCGGCATCGGAGGTCGTCAACATGATGACCCGGGCGCCCGGAAACTCACCGCGAATGGCGATCAGGGCATCGGTTCCATTGGATCCCGGAAGATGCAGGTCCATCAAAGTAATGTCCGGCTGATGGCGGCGAAATTCTGCCGCGGCCTCCACCGCATTTCCGGCATATCCGATCAGCAGCATGTCCGGCTGCGATCCGATAATGGTGGCTAGCCCCTCGCGAAATACCGGATGATCTTCAACGCAAAGGATTCGAATGAGTTTGACGGACATCGCAGGAAGGCCTCTCGCGCCCGAATGTTGGGGCCGCTCAAAAGGGGTGCCTGTAGAACAATGCAGGGCAAATACTACCTCATTCGATGTGGCGCCGAATCGGGATTGACGGCACTTTTGTACCGCAGATGGGAATGTGAGCGGCATCTTTGGGCGGAGGGAGTGACATGGTTGCAATGATCGATCCTATGCACGGAAGAAGTGCACGAACACTGGTTTCGCTGGCTCCAAATGTCGCCGGGTGCCGCATCGGCGCCGCGCAACGATTGATGGACAGCCATCCGGATCCTGACCGTGCTGCGGTTGTGTACCTCATCGCAACCGATTGGCAGGTTCGCGAGAGACTCCTCGGTGAACTGGCGCTGCGCGGCCTCGACGTTCAATGCTTCGCCTCGGCGGACGAATTCCTGCAACATCCTCGAAACAAGTCGGTCGCCTGTATCATCGCCCAAGTGCAGCGAGGGGATGCGACGGATTACGAATTGCAGCGACAATTAAGAGAGGATGGTGGGCCGCCGATCATATTCATTGGTACCCATCTAGACATGCCGTCCGGGATTCGGGCCATCAAAGCCGGCGCTTTTGATTTCTTAATTCATCCTGTCGGACCCGAGGAATTGTATAGTGCTGTAGAGGAGGCTTTCAGGCGCCATCGTGTTTTGCGTCAGCGGCAGGGAGAAATGGCGGCGCTGAAGGCGTGCTATCTCAATCTCACGCGACGTGAGCGCGAAGTCTTTGCACTCGTCGTGCAGGGATTTCTCAATAAACAGGTTGCCGGCATGTTGGCGATATCGCTCGTGACCGTACAAATTCATCGCAGCAACACGATGCGAAAAATGGGCGCTCGATCCTTCGCCGACCTCGTGTGCATGGCGCTGAAGCTTCAATTTTTTCATAGAGATCTCACGGCTGGCGATTCTTCCCGATGCCCAACTCCGTCTTCACCCAGGCTCACGGACTCCAATTTCGCGCCTTGCTTTTCGACCGATTCGTATTAAATGAGGAGAGTCGCATGAGAGATGAAGAAATACGCGTGGCCTTGAATCAACATTGGGCCGCATCCAACTCCGACGATTTCGAGACAGAGCACGACATCTATCTCGACGATGCCGTTCTCGATTATCCGCAATCCCGCGAGCGAATTCTCGGTCGACAAAACATACAGATCACCCGGACCCTCCAGCCGAACAAGAAGCGCTTTGTGGTTCATCGAATCATGGGGAGCGGCGATTTGTGGGTTACTGAGTTTGTCCTAACCTACGATGCTCGACCCTATTACACGGTGAGCATCATGGAATTCAGGGGGGTAAAGGTTTCGCACGAGACGCAATACTTCGCTGATCCCTTCGAGGCCGCCGAATGGCGCAAGAAATGGGTCGTAAGTATGGACAGCCCGAAGGGCCAAGGAAGTCCCTAAGCGATGTTGCCCGGCGAGGGAACAAGCGACGAAGAGTCCCTGGCCAGACGGAGAGCCCGGGTCAACTCCGCCCAAAGCGCCGCATAGATTTGCGCGGCTGCACTTCTCGGGGCAGAGGCTGGTATTGGCGCCCGGCGCAGAGTCATGCGTTCGATCTCACTGGAATACGGCACTTCGGTGACGAGCAGCGTTGGAAACTGCTCACGAGTCTCGGCGATGATGTCGTGGTGGAGCGACTTACGGCGATCGACCATTGAGAAAAACGGCAGGAGCATCAAATCCTTCCAGCCTTTGGTCGCGATGAAGTCCTGCAATTGCACCAGCATGCGTACCGACAGCGGAGTGGGCAGAAGCGGCACGATGATCGCATCCGCAGCGTGCAGGACGTTCTCCGACAAGAGTGAGATGCCGGGCGCGCAATCGAGGAATAACACCGCATAGACGTCTCGCAACGATCGGCTCATTTTAAGAAGCCGCTCGGTGGGCTTCTTTTGATCAGCGAGGTGCACATCAAAATTTCTATACGAAAAATCTGCCGGCAGCAGATCCAGGTTCGCATATCCGGTCGAGAGGATGAGTTCAGGGAGGTGACGCTTGCCGTTCAATAGTTTCTTTGGGCTTGCGCGCTCTAAGGGATCGCCTCTTAAGGTGTAAGTCGCGGCACCCTGAGGATCCAAGTCCCAGAGCAGCGTGGGGCCACTGCTCGCGGCACACAGGTACGACAGGTTGACAGCGGTCGTCGTCTTGCCGACTCCTCCTTTGATGTTGGTGACGGCGATGATCTTCATGGCGCCGGCTTGTTTGCCGCTCGCGCCCACATCCCCGGCGGCGGCGACGGGAGCCGCGCGGTTTTGAGTCAACTCATCCGGGAATTCCACCAAGTTCTGCTCCTCGGTAGGAAGATCAGTCACGGCTCTTTATGGTACATCAGCGGTTTCGAAAACCGCGCAGCATGCGCGGTGTTGCAAGCCACTTGAGCACTGCACCGCCGGCTCGAGCCCTGCCGTCAAACGACAGGCACGCGACCGCATTTTTCTTCATTTCGATCGGCAAGGCGCTGTGATTCTTTAGAAGGCAAGCCGTGAGCAGCGCCGAAAGATCTGGTTGATGCCCGACGATGGCAATCCGCTCGCTGCGATCCTTACCTAACAGCGTCAGCACCGCCGCCGCGTCCTCCCCGGGCTTAAGCTCGGGCGCTATTTCGGCCCGCGGCCAGCCGGCGACCTCGGTCAGAATCTTTGCTGTCTCCCTGGCACGAACCAGGGGACTGGTCAGGAGGTGATCGGGCGCCTTGCAGAGTTCCTTGAGTCCGGACGCCGCTTTCCGCGACCGTCTAATCCCCGCAGGCGAGAGGGGCCTGGCGGCATCGTCGGCCCAACGGTCGCGGTCGCGCGCGAATGCAATGGCATGTCGGATGACCAACAATTCCATGGCTTCAGGGCGCCGGAGTCGGCGCCTCACTTGCGGTCGACTTTTCGAATTTCGTCCGCAGTTTCTTCCATTTTTGTCGTACTTTCCGATAGCCCGTCGCAGAGCGTTTCCGAGCCTGCCGGGCTGCGCCGAGGTGGCGCTCTGCAAGGCGCCCCATCAAGAACAAGGTTTCCGGCGGAATACCCTTGGGCTTCGCGCTTGCGAGTACGTTTAAGCGCTGCATCGCCACAGCCGCGTCCTGTTGCAGCCCAAGATTCTCCTGCCAGCGACGCAGCGCTCGAATCATGTCGTTGGCTTGTTTGCCGTAGAGGCCAGCCACTGCTTCCAACGCGTAACGCAACTTCTTCACTTGGCCGCGAACCTCGTGGTACTCCTCGGTAGGAGAATCCACGCGCAGCAGATCGCCTCGCTTGCGCAACTTGCGGAACCGTCGTCGTATCAGTCCGGGGGACACGTCCAACGCCAGCCCGGCCGATGGGGCGTCGGGTGCAGCGCCCGGTGCAATCAGCAGTGATGTTAATTCCTGCAAATTCTTCTGCACCCAGATCGAGTCGAGAACGCTCAACATTCGCGCACGGGCCCGGCCGCGTTCCGACAGCAAGTGCTCCTTCAAGGGATCTACGCCCAACCGATCCGATTTCGGCAACTTGCGACTGAAGTTTTGCAACTCGCCCAAGGCGACATCGAGATCGCGGGCGTGACCTAGGGCACTCAACACGGTCTTGAGCGTCGCGCGAATCCCTGAATAGGCTGGAGGCAGAAACGATTGAAACTGACGCAGGACGGCGTCGAGTCTGCGGCCGGCGACCCGCAAGTCATGCAATTCTTCAGGATCGTCTCCCAATCTGGCACCGGGCTCGTGCAGTTGCCAGGCGGCCAAGTAACGCCTCAGGTTCGCCATGGCGACCGCGGCGATAGTCATGGACGCATCTACCGTCGTTGCGGCGAATTCCGGGTCGGGTGGCGCCAGTCCTACCGACTTGAGGCCGAGTGAATACTTTGAATCGGATGCCGCCTCGAGTGCGCAATTGTTGCGAAGGGTCTTCACCAGCGAACGCAGAGGCTCGTGTGATTCCGTGTGCGCCTCCACTTCGACCCGAAGCATGCTCGCCTGGGGCTCCCCATGGGGTCGAGAGATTACGGTCTCATCGAGGGCAATCTCGCCGAGTTCCCGTGCCTCATCACTCTTGCGGATCGAAAATCTCTGCCTCGAGGTGCGCAGTTCGAATAGCGGCAATAACGTGCGCGCTCCGCTCACGGCGCAAACTCGTGTTCCAACCGGCCCAATTGATTCTCGGATCGCTTCGTTGTCGGAACTATTCAGCGTTTCAGTCAACTCCCGGCGGTCGGCGACCTCCGTGCTGGCTGAATGAAGCGACTTGAGCGTGGCCTCGGTGGATCCGGTGCCGGACCGGACGCGCAGCGCGAAACCTGCGCGATGGATTCGCCAGTCGTCCGTGTCCAGGTACGTGTCAAAGATTTGCTGCGTGGAGCGGGGTTCGAGGATGAGCCCATCGATCGTCCCGTGATCGCTCAACCAGCGCCGAACGGAACTCAGATCGGTACACGCGAGTTGCCATTCCACTTCGCGCCCGTCCTTGTGAAAAGAGGTCGGGGGTGGCGCGGAAGCAGTGCTGGATGACATATATATGACAGTCTACCGGCTATGGCGGCTCGACTTAAGAGCAATTTTGCGGTGGGCGGAAGGCGGCCCGGGCGACAGGGCCGCAGCGGCCTGAAACAGGCCGCCTCCCGCCCGGTCGAGAGCTGAGCCGTACTATAAGGGCTCGGAATTGCCTAGCGCGGGGAAGACGTGGCGTCCTTCTTTGCGGAAAATTCGGCGCGAATAAGTTCCGAATGCTCGCCGATGGCCGGTATCGGCCCCAGATGCGCTAATCCGCTAGTCGTCATTACCGGAGGAGCGACAATTTGTGCGGGACCGGAGGGTGTGCCCACGGGGATGCGCCTTAGCGCGGGATGCTGCGCGAGCGCTGGGATGTCGTTGACGAGGCCAAACGCCGTATTCGCCGCGCGCAGTCGGGTCGTCACTTCGTGGCGCGTAAACTGCGCAAAGGTTGTGGCGATACGCGCCTCCACAGCGGTTCGGTTGGAAACACGCGCCACATTCGAGTCGAATCCCCGTTGTAACGTTAGATTCGGTTCATCGAGAAAGTGCGCACAGAAGCTGGCCCACTCACGCTCATTCTGGATGGCGATTAATACCCGCGCGCCGTCCGCCGTTGTGAAGGCGCCGTACGGGCAAATCGTCGGATGGGCGAGGCCCATGCGCCCGGGTGCGCGACCGCTACCCTCGAATTGCAGCAGCGGCACATTCATCCAGTCGGCAATCGCGTCGAATAAGCTGGCCTTGAGGCCCGAGCCACGGCCGGTACGGCCGCGCTCGATCAGTGCTTCTAACACGGCGGCGTGGGCTGACATGCCGCACGCAATGTCGCAAACGGAGACTCCGACGCGACCGGGACCCGCTGGGTGACCTGTCAGCATCGCCAAGCCGCTCTCCGCCTGCACCAGCAGATCGTAAGCCTTCATGTCGGCGTAGCCGCCGGTTTCGCCATAGCCGGAAATATCGACGGTTATGAGCCGGGGGTGGCGAGCGCGCAATTCCTCGGAGTCGAAGCCAGCGCGCGCGGCCGCCCCGGGCGCCAGATTCTGAATAAAGACATCGGCATGCTCAAGAATCGCCCCCAGCAGCGCGACGTCCTGTGACTGCTTGATGTCGGCGACCAGACTTTGCTTGCCGCGATTCAGCCACACGAAATAGCTGGATAATTCGCCGATAGAGCGATCGTAGAAGCGTGCGAAGTCACCTTCGGCGCGCTCGACTTTGATCACCCGAGCTCCGGCGTCCGCCAGGCGAGAGGAGCAGTAGGGCGCGGCGACCGCCTGCTCCAAGGACAGCACCAGCAAGCCTTTCAACGGCGTGCTCAGAACGACCTCGGCAGCCCGAGCACGTGCTCCGCAACGTAGGAGAGAATCAAATTGGTCGAAATGGGCGCAACTTGGTAGAGGCGCGTTTCGCGGAACTTGCGTTCGATGTCGTATTCGCACGCAAAGCCGTAGCCGCCATGCGTCTGCAGGCAGACATTGGCGGCCTCCCACGAGGCGTCGGCGGCCAGAAGTTTGGCCATATTCGCCTCGGCGCCGCAGGGCCGCTGTGCGTCGAACAGCTCGCACGCCCTGAACCGCATGAGGCTGGCGGCCTCGATATTGACGTAGGCGCGTGCAATAGGGAATTGCACGCCCTGGTTTTTGCCGATGGCACGATCGAATACAACGCGTTCGTTCGCGTACTTCGTTGCCTTGTCGACGAACCAATACCCGTCACCGATGCATTCGGCGGCGATCAGCGCGCGTTCGGCATTCAGGCCGTCGAGAATATATTTGAATCCAGAGCCCTCGGTGCCAACCAGGTTCTCAGCCGGAATTTCCAGGTTGTCGAAAAAAAGCTCGTTGGTTTCGTGATTGACCATGTTGGGGATCGGTCGGAGCGTCAAGCCCCTGCCCAGCGCCTCACGCAGATCGACGATGAAAACGGAGATGCCCTCGGATTTGCGTTTTACCTCTGCGATCGGCGTGGTGCGCGCCAGCAGGAGCATTAGGTCCGAGTGCTGCACTCGCGAAATCCACACTTTCTGCCCATTGATGAGGTAGCGGTCGCCCTTGCGCACGGCCATCGTCTTGAGCTGGGTCGTGTCGGTCCCGGTGCTCGGCTCGGTCACTCCCATCGACTGCAGGCGCACATTGCCGGCGGCAATCTGCGGCAAATAGTCACGTTTCTGCTGCTCCGAGCCGTGCCGTACCAGCACGTTCATCACATACATCTGCCCGTGGCAGGCGCCCGAGTTGCCGCCGGCGTGATTGATCTCCTCCATAATCACGGAAGCTTCCGCCAAGCTAAGCCCCGAACCGCCATACTCCTGGGGAATGAGCGCGGCCAGCCAGCCGGCCTTGGTCAAGGCATTCACGAATGCCTCAGGGTAGCCGCGCTCGGCGTCGATCTTGCGGAAATATTCGTCCGGAAACTCTGCGCACAGACTCCGCACACCGTCGCGAATATCCGCGTAATCTTCTGGAGTTTTCATAGTGCCACCCTGCTTAGCAGGACTCCCGGCCGGCCAGCAGACGACGCGCGGCGTGCAGATGCACGATGTCGACCATCGTGCCGTTCAGAGATACGGCTCCCGATCCGGAGGCCGCTTCAAAAGCGGCAATGACCTGCCGGGCGTGGTCCAGTTCCGCAGGGGAGGGCAGAAAAATGCTATTGATCACGCTGACCTGATCGGGATGAATGGCAAGTTTCCCGCTGAATCCCGTCGCGTACGAAGACATGCATTCGGCGCGCAGCGCGTCCAGATTCTTGAAATCTGTCGTCACGGTGTCGATCGCACCGACCTTGAGCGCCCGAGCCACCAGGAGACACTGGACTCGCGCACTGCGCAGCGCAAAGTTCCAGTCGCCGTTGGCGTCGTGGGACGAGCGGACGCCCAGCGCAGCACCGAGGTCTTCCGCACCCCAGGTAATACCGCTGAGGCGCTGAAGGGGCGTCTGCAGATAGTCGGCGGCCGTCAGCACGGCGCGCGGACTCTCCAGCATGGGAACGAGGCGCGTCGTTCCCACTGCGATGCCCGCTTCTGCCTCGAGTGCACTCAGATCCTTGCTGAGTCCGACCAGTTCGGACGGATGATCGACCTTGGGCACCATAATTCCGTAAGGGCGGGCGGCCATGACCGCCGCCAGGTCGAGCCGCGAGTCCGGCGTGTTCAGCGCATTGATGCGCACCCAAACCTGCGCGCCTGCACCGGTGCGCGCTGAGTTTAAAAATGCGCGCACCAGCTCGCGCGCCGCCGGTTTGCGTTCGGGTGCCACCGCATCCTCGAGATCCAGAATGAGGGCATCGGCACCGACGTGCGCGCACTTGGCAAGCTTGCGTTCGCTGTCCCCCGGCACAAACAACAGCGAATGTGGGCTCATGAGTTGAACTTCGCCTCGGCCGTGGTACAGACGACTCGCTCGCAATCGAGCGAGCGCAGGCGCAAAGACTGGCCTTCCGGCCAAGCCTCTAACGTCAACGGACAGCGGTGCAGCAGCGCCGGTCGGCGACTGCGGAACGAGAACTCTGCCAGAGTGCCCCCCGCCCGCTGCTGTTGCGCAAATCCGGCGAGCAGGGTCGCCTGCAGCGGACCGTGCACCACCAGGCTCGCGTAGCCTTCCTCGCTCGCGGCGTAGTTCTGATCATAATGGATACGATGCGCATTGCCTGTCACCGCGGAATAGCGAAACAGCAGCGGCGTGTCGACAACAATGTCGGTGCTGACGCCGTTCGCCACGGGCGCGCCGGCGGGGTCTACCGCGGAACTCACGCCTTGCGCACCCCGATACACGAGATCCTGCTCCTCGATGAGCGCCACGCCGCCGCTATCGCTAATTGTGTGCCGCACGGTGACAAAGAGTAGACGACCGGCCGACCCGATCTTCTCTTCAATGCCCGTGATCGTGCTGTCGCGGCTGACCTGCTCGCCAATTCGGAGAGGGTGATAAAACTGAAGGCGCCCGCCTGCCCACATGCGCCGCGGAAGCGCGGGCTCGGCCGGCAAAAATCCGCCGCGCTGCGCGTGTCCGTCGGCACCCAGCGCCTGCGCAGGCGCCCATTCCTGGAAAATCGTCCAATGCCACAGCGGCGGCAAGTGCTCACTGTCAGGAGCGGCCACGTTCAGCGTCGCCGCCAACGCGCGTGCCAACAGCGGCCAGACCGTGTCCTGACGCCGCTCGCTCCGGCCGATAAAGGCTTGGTAACTCATCGTTGATCTGTCTTATAGGCTGCGACGGTGATGCTGTCGGTACAATCAAACGGACTTCGTGCCGACATCGAACAAGGGGGACACATTCTCCAACCGATCTATATCAAGGATCGCCGCGGCAAGCTGCACGGTTTGTGCTGGCCCCAACACGGACGCCGCCAGGCTCGTAAATTTCGCCAACAATTCGTCTCTCGAGAGAAAATTGCTCGGCTCTCCCCTCGGCACAACGATTTTCTTGACGAAGATCTGACCGCGCGCGTGTACGGTAAGTTTGCCTGACATATTGGTCGGAAACTCAGCCTCGATCTCGGCATCGTACTCACAACGCACCTTGGACATTAGAGTTCGAATCCGACTGTCGTGCAAGAGTTCGTAGCTGTCCCACTTCATGGCGCCGGTCGCCAGCGCGACGGAGAGTACGAACGGCGCACTGAACTGGGCGTCGACAATGTTCTGTGGATTGGCTTTTTTTGCTGCCGGCGCGCCCACCAACAGCATGCCTGCGTTCGATAAGCCGTAGACGACACCCGATATTTCATGCGGCCGCAGATCCTGTTCGGCGCACAGGGCCAGAGCCGCGTCGATGCCGGCATGACCGTAGCGGCAGGACGGATAAGGCTTCACGCCGGTCTCCATCAGCTCGTAGGCCGTGCCGAGATCTTGAATCGCCCGCTCCGGTACCGGCGCCGGCGCATAGGATCTCAAAAAGCCGTGCGTGCCTTCGATGGCCTCGCCGGCGCCTTTGAACCCTTTGCTCGCCAGGGTCGCGGCAACGAGCCCGGCCATCGCCGCCCAGCCCACCTGAAATCGCTTAGTCCAGGCGCCGGTTTGGAGAAACTGCAGGCTGCCTGCGGTCTGGCTCAGTGCGACGCCCAGCGCCGACGCCACGCCCGCCGCGTCGAGCCCGAACACACGGGCAGCGGCCGCGGCGGCCCCAAAAGCACCGCAAGTCGCGGTCGGGTGAAAGCCTTGTTTGTAGTGCTCACCGGCCGGGAGCGCCAGCGCGACACGGCAAACGACTTCGTAACCGGCAACAATTGCCGCCAGCGTCGTTGCGCCGGAGGCGTTGGTCATCTGCGCGGCCGCCAGCGCCGCCGGAATGACCGGCGCGCCCGGATGCAGAGTACCCGCAGCGTGCGTATCGTCGAAATCCAGGGAGTGCGCGAGCACACCTTGGAGGAGTGCGGCCCCCGCAGGCGTGTAGGTGTTCGGGGTGCCGAAGACGCCGCTCCGGCCGCGCGCCAAATCCAACGCCGCGATTGCCGACAGCAACGCCGGCGTACTCTCGGTCTCATGACCGCGAATGATATTGCCGACCAGGTCGAGAATGAGCAGGCGTGCGCGACTGAGAACCTCCACCGGAATTTTATCGACGGTGAGCTCCGCGCTAAATTCAGAGAGCTCTGCCGTAACACCCACTCGACTAAGCCTTCGGTGCGGCTGACTGAGCCCCGGGGGCGGCAAAGCGCGGCTTTTCAATGCCTGCGAGATCGCAGAGTACGTCGATCATCGCCGAGAAATCGGATTGAGCGTAGCGCCCCGCGCGTGCCACGGAGAACATTTCGCGCGTCGCGGCGGCCACGGGCAGCGGCACCTTCGCCTGGTTCGCCGCCTCCATGATGAGCGAGAGATCTTTGTGCGCGAGATCGATGGTGAATCCCGCTGAGATGTCACCCTTCAGCACTTTGGTTGACCAGTTCATGCGCAGCTGGCCGTTGAAGGCGCTCGTGCCATTGATGACCTCGAGTGTCTTCTCCAGATCGAGGCCGAAGCGTTGCGACAGCGCCAGCGCTTCCGCGTTGAGTTGGCAGGATACGATGGCCAGATAGTTGTTGACGAGTTTCGTGCGCATACCGGTGCCAACTTTGCCGCAATGGTGAATGGTCGTTCCCATCGCCTGCAGAAGGGGCAGCACGCGCTCGAAGTCTCTCGCGGATGCGCCAACCATAAACAGCGATTCGCCGCGATCAGCGTGGCTTGCGAGGCGGCCGACGGGTGCGTCGACCACCGATAGCCCCTTCTTGGACGCACGCTCGGCAAGCAGGTCCGTCGTGTTGGGATCGATCGTACTCATGTCCAGTATGAGCTGGCCGGCGCGCCCATGCGCCAGCAAACCCTCGGCGCCGAGAACCACCGCTTCGACCTGCGCCGAACCGGGTAGCATCGTGATAACAACGTCGCAGCCGCGCGCAATGTCGGCGATCGAGTTAGCCGCTTTGGAGTGAGGTTGCTCGAAGGCGGCAAGGGCCTTGGGATTCACGTCGTAAACCAGTAGCTCGAATCCCTTCTTGCACAGGTTCGAGGCCATGGGGCTTCCCATTCGCCCCAGTCCGATAAAGCCGATCTGTTGCATTTTTGCAGGCTCTCGCATGGGTGAGTACACCGATCAGGAACTGATGTAGGTCGTCTTGAGCGTCGTGTAGAACTCGGCCGCATATCGGCCTTGCTCTCGCGGACCGTAGCTGGAAGCCTTGCGTCCACCGAATGGCACGTGATAGTCCAATCCAGCGGTTGGCAGATTGATCATCACCAACCCGGCTTGTGCGTGCGCCTGGAAGTGCCGGGCATACTTGAGTGAGGTCGTGCAAATACCCGCGGTGAGTCCGAATTCGGTGTCGTTGGCGACGGCCAGAGCCTCATCGTAGTCCTTGACACGAATGATCGTGGCGACCGGTCCGAAAATTTCGTCGATGTTGATCCGCATCTGGTTGTGCGTCTCGGTGAAGAGGGCCGGCGCCAGATAAAAGCCGGGCGTATCGCGCTTGAGCACTTCGCCCCCGGTGAGGCGCGCTCCCTCGCGGCGGCCGATGTCAAGATAACGAAGATCCTGGTCGAGCTGCCGCTGGTCAACCGCGGGACCGATATCGGTGCCCGGTTTGAGAGCATGATCGATTTTGAGCTTCGCCATTTGCGCTTGCACCGCGCTGACGAAGCGGTCATGGATGTTGTCGGTGACGATCAGGCGGCTGGAAGCCGTACAACGTTGACCGGTTTGAAAGAAGGCGCCCTTGACTGCGCAATCGACGGCATTATCAATTGCCGCATCGTCCAGCACGACCAGCGGGTTCTTGCCGCCCATCTCGAGCTGCAGCTTTACCATGCGCGTAATGGCGCGGGTTGCGACGTCGTGCCCGGTTTTCACCGAGCCCGTGAAGCTCACTGCATCGACGCCGCCAATTATCGCCGGGCCAAGGAGCGGGCCTTTGCCCATCAGCAGATTCAGAGCGCCCGCCGGCACGCCTGCGCGGTGCAGGATATCGACGAACTCCCATGCCGTGGCCGGCGTAAGCTCCGCGGGCTTGAACACGACGGTATTGCCGAAGGCCAGCGCCGGCGCGATTTTCCAGGCGGCGATCGCGATCGGAAAATTCCAGGGCGTGATTATCCCGACCACACCCACGGCTTCGCGGGTGACATCGATGTCCACACCCGCGCGGACAGGTGGAAGCTTCTCGCCCGCCAAGCGTACTGCCTCCCCGGCAAAGAACTGCAGGATCTGACCTGCACGCAGAACTTCACCGATCCCTTCGGCGCGGGTTTTACCCTCTTCGCGCGCCAGCAACTCGCCGATCTCTTCGCGTCGAGCGAGGAGCTCGGCTGCCGCCTTGGCTAGCACATCCGCGCGCACTTGCGCAGTCGCACGTGACCAGGCTGGAAACGCGCTGCGCGCGGCCGCCAGCGCCTGCGCCGCATCGGCAGCTGTGGCGCCGGCGTATTCGCCGATAACGTCGTTGGTATCGGATGGGTTCACGTCTCGCTCGCCCATTCCTCGGCTGATCCACTCTCCGGCGATCAGATTTGCGAATTGTCTGATGGAAGTTCTCCTGAAAAATGATGAGCGGATGGCGAAAAGACGTGCAGAGGCACAGAGGAGACTATCGCAGGCGCGGTATCAACTCGATGACTAACCGGCATAGCTGCTTTAATCATAAAGCAAAGGTAGTTCGTCGCGGTGCGATCTACACTTTTCGCATGCAAAATGAGTCCACTGATCTTGACTGGCCGCTCGAAGTATATCGGCAACTGAAAGCCGCGGATGTCCGTCACGTCACCTACGTTCCCGATGCCGGTCACTCTCGGCTAATAAATCTGCTGAATCATGATCCGGAGGTCGTCACTTCCGTGCTGACCACGGAGCAAGAAGGCATTGCGATTGCGGCGGGTGCCTGGCTCGGCGGCCAACGCAGCGCCATTCTCATGCAGTCGAGCGGCGTGGGAAACTGCATAAACATGCTGTCTCTGCCCGCCATAGGACGATTTCCACTGCTGATTTTCGTCACCATGCGCGGTGAATGGGCGGAATTTAATCCATGGCAAGTGCCGATGGGGGCGGCCGTGGAGCCGTCTCTACATGCGATCGGTGTGCGTACGTTGAGAGCCGAGACGGCCGAGGAGTTGCTGGCGGTGACGGCGTCTGCGATAGCCCTTTCGTATGAGGCGGACCAGCAGATGGCCGTCATCATTTCTCAACGACTTCTGGGATCCAAAAAGTGGTAGCAAAATCCATGAACGAGCAGGGCGCGCTCGACCGACGACATGCCGTCGCGAGCCTCCTGAAGAATCGCCAAGAAGCCTTGGTGGTTAGTGGCCTCGGTTCGTCGACCTATGATGTACACGCCGCGGGCGATTGCGATGCCAATTACTACCTGTGGGGTGCCATGGGCAGCGCGGCGCTGGTGGGCTATGGTCTCGCTCAGGCATCCAAGCGCGCCGTGTGGGTGATCACGGGAGACGGCGAGCAACTGATGGGGTTGGGTGGCCTGGCCACCGTGGGCATTGCAAAGCCCAAAAACTTGACCATCATCGTCATCGATAACGAACACTACGGCGAAACAGGTATGCAGGTGAGCCATACGGGTAGGGGCCTCGCGCTCAACGCGGTTGCAGCCGCTTGCGGCTTCGCGAAGACGGGGGTGATAAGCGATCAGAGCGGCCTTGATGCGCTTTGCGAGGAAATCAAGCTGGACTCCAGCGGGCCCCGCCTTTTTGTGGTCAAGGTATCGGCAGCTGAGCTGCCGCGCTCGCTGCCGTCGCGGGATGCGGTCCATATCAAGAATCGATTCCGGCAACACTTGGGATTTTCCGCGCGATGACGCAGTCACCACCTGCGCTCGAGCGGTTTAGCAATCTCGTCAACGGCCGTAGCGAGACTGCTGCGTCCTTCTTCGAGAGTTTCGATCCGTTTCTCGGACGGCCGTGGGCGCTCGTACCCCGCTGCGGCGAGCGCGAAGTCGATGCAGCCGTGACGGCCGCGAGGCGTGCCTTCGTGAGTCCTGCCTGGAGCGGTCTGACACCGAGCGCGCGGGGTCAATTGCTGATCAAGGTTGCGGACCTGATTGAACGGCATGCCGAACGGCTGGCGCGAATCGAAACTCGCGATAACGGCAAGCTGCTCGCGGAGATGAGTGTGCAACTCCGCTATATTCCGCAATGGTTTAGATATTTTGGGGGCCTTGCGGACAAAATCGAAGGTGCTGTGCTGCCCATCGACAAGCCCTCCATGTTCACGTTCACGCGACGTGAGCCGATCGGCGTGGTAGCGGCGATCGTGCCGTGGAACTCACCCTTGTTGCTGCTGACGTGGAAACTCGCACCCCTGCTGGCGGCAGGCAATACGGCAGTCATCAAGCCTTCAGAACATGCCTCCTGTTCAACGCTCGCCTTCTTGGAGCTTTTCGCTGAAGCCGGCTTTCCGCCAGGGGTTGTCAACAGCGTTACAGGGTTTCCGGCAGAGGCCGGCGAGCCGCTCGTAAGGCATCCTGGGGTGGCGAAAATTGCATTCACGGGCGGCGAAGCGGGTGGATTGTCGGTCTATCGGGCAGCCGCGGAACAACTAAAAACGGTGACCCTCGAACTCGGCGGCAAATCCGCCAATATCATTTTCGCGGATGCCAATGTGCCAAACGCTGCGCGCGGCGCGATATCCGGAATCCTGGCCGCGTCGGGGCAAACTTGTATCGCAGGTTCGCGCCTCTTGGTCGAAAGACGCGTTCACGATGAGGTCGTCGATCAGGTACTGGCTCTGGCCCGCGCCGCCACACTCGGCAATCCCCTGTCAGGCGACACCAAAGTGGGCCCCATCGCCACGCTCGCTCACCGCAACAGGGTTTTGGAGTTCATTCGACTGGCCCGAGACGAGGGCGCCGAGTGCGTGCTCGGGGGTGGTCCGCCGAAAGATTCCACCCTTGCAGAGGGTTGGTTTGTGGAACCGACGATTTTCACTCGTGTCTCCAATTCAATGAAGATTGCGCGCGAGGAGGTATTCGGACCTGTCCTGTCGATCATCCCGTTTGACGATGAGGCCGACGCCTTTGCGATCGCAAACGATTCCCCGTACGGATTGGCTGCCGGGCTCTGGAGCTCCGACATGAGCCGCGTCTTTCGTGGCGCCGCCGCCCTGCAGGCGGGGACAATCTGGGTCAATACCTACCGCGCGGTCAGTTACATGGCGCCCTTCGGTGGCTATAAGCGCAGCGGCATCGGTCGTGAGAACGGCCGCGAGGCGATCGATGCCTACTTGCAAACGAAGACTGTGTGGATAGACACGTCGGGCACGGTCGCAGACCCGTTCGTTGTTCGCTAGCATGCGTTCTTCGTGGAGGTCAATCATTTGAAGCTTGCGAACAAGGTTGCGGTCATCACCGGCGCTGCGCGGGGAATCGGACGCGCGTGCGCCGAGCGACTGCTCGCCGATGGCTGCCGGGTGGTGATTGCGGATATCGACACTGCAATGCTGGCTACCACGGTGGACGAACTGAGGAGGATTTCGAACGAGGTGATTCAGGTGCAGGCCGATGTTTCCCGGCGAAGCGATGTGGAGAACAGCGTGCACGCGGCGGTTGAACGGTTCGGTCGACTGGACATCATGATTAACAACGCCGGCATTGCGATTAGCAAGGAATTCTTGAGTGTCACGGAGGCGGATTTCGACCGCGTGCTGAGCATCAACTTGAAAGGCGCGTTTTTCGGTGTTCAAGCGGCGGCCCGGCAAATGATTGAACAGGGCGGCGGCGGGGTCATCATCAATATGTCTTCCATTAACGCGCTTCTTGCCAATCCCGCAGTAGCGACCTATGCCATCTCCAAGGGTGGGATGAATCAATTGACAACGACAGCCGCCATCGCGCTGGCACCCCATA
>DATNKC010000196.1:0-3482 GCA_035603615.1 Steroidobacteraceae bacterium
CGCTGTCATCGATGAGTTTCATCGCCCAACGCCCGGACACGTCGGCATTGTCGCTCGCGGGTTGGCCGAAAAAACGGTAGGTATCGCCCAAGGTCGCATGTAGCGGGACGTGCTGGTTCTTGTCATTCAGCTTGACCAGGAGAATCTCGCCGTTTAGTTCATTTCCCACGGCGTCGGCTTTGAGCACGTTCTCGTACCCCGGCATGGGGATTTCCAAATGGGAACCGGTGATCTTCACTTCACTAAGCAGCAGCCGCTCCGCGCCGTTGATGAGGTAGCCGACGGGATGAGATTGCTGCTGCTTGAGTTCCAGACCGAAGGGCAACTCGCCGCCCGGCGTCTGAAGCACCACACGGTACGTACCCATTTTCACGTCATTGCCCGCAGGTGCCACCGCGGTCGGCGCATCGCCTTGATGGCACGAGGCCAGCGCGAGCGCCGCAGTCAGACCTAAGACGAGACGCCGAGTTGTGACCATGATCCGACCTCAATTGATTACCTAACGATACCCGCGTGCCTGCAAAGTGAATAGCTTCGCATATTGACCGTCGGCTGCCATCAGCGCTTCATGACTGCCGCGCTCCACGATGCGGCCTTCCTCGAGCACGAGTATTTGGTCGGTCATGCGCACGGTCGAGAAGCGGTGCGAAATGACGATGGCAATACGGTTGCGCGTCAATTCGCGAAAGTGCTCAAAAACCTCGGCTTCCGCGCCGGCGTCGATGGCTGCCGTAGGTTCGTCCAACACCAGAATATCGGCATCGCTGCGCATGAAGGCGCGCGCCAGCGCAATTTTCTGCCACTGGCCACCCGACAATTCGCGTCCGTCCTTGAACCACTTGCCGAGCTGGGCGTGATAGCCGCCCGGGAGCTGTTCCACGAATTCCGCCGCCAGGCCCTTGGTCGCGGCACTGCGCCAGCGCGTCTCGTCGTCGAAGGCGCGCACATCGCCGGCCCCGATATTCTCGCCGACCAGCATCTGGTAGCGCGCAAAGTCCTGAAAAATGACGCCGATGCGCTGACGCAGGGCGGTCTCGTCCCACTCCTTGAGGTCGAGTCCGTCGAGCAGCACCCGTCCGCTGGTCGGTTCGTAGAGCCTCGTCAACAATTTGATCAAAGTGGTTTTTCCCGAGCCATTTTGCCCCACCAGCGCCAGGCTCTCGCCGGGGCGGACGTGCAGATTGATGCCCGACAATGCCGGTGTGGCCGCGCCCGGATAGACGAACTCCACATCCTCAAAACGGATGCCGTCGCCGGGATTCGGTCCGATGAACTTGTCTCCCTTGACGCCGCCGCGGCCGACCGGTTGTTCCAGGTACTCAAATAAGTTCGACAAGTACAGATTGTCCTCGTAGAGGCCGCTGACCGCCGACAACGCTGCGCTGACCGCTGATTGTCCTTGCCGGAACAGCATGAGGTACATGGTCATTTGGCCGACGGTCATCGCACCCAGCACGGTTTCCACAGCGATCCAGACGTAGCCACCGTACAGCGTGGCGGTTCCAAGCAGTCCCAATCCAAAGCCCCAGGCGTCGCGGCGCAAGGTCAGATCGCGGTCTTCGCGGTACAGGCGGGTAAAGATCTCGCGGTAGCGATCGAGAAATCGGGGTCCCAAATCGAAGAGTTTGACTTCCTTGGCGTAGTCTTCACGCGCCAGCACCGATTCCAAATAGATTTGCATCCGCGACTCGGGCGCGCGCCAGCGGAACAGCCGGAACGCTTCGCCCGAGAATTTCGCTTCGGCGAGAAACGCCGGCAGTCCGGCCAACACCAAGAGCAGTACCGCCCAGGGGGAAAAGCGGTACAGCAATCCGCCGAAGGAAATCAGTGAGACCGCGTTTTGTCCCAACGCGAAGGTCCGCATGACGAGGCTCAACGGACGGCTGGATGCCTCGCGCCGCGCGCGCGTCAGCTTGTCGTAGAATTCGGAATCCTCGAATTGCGTCAGATCCAACGTCAGTGCCTTTTCCAAGATCATGACATTGACGCGTTGACCCAATTGCGCGCGCAACAGCGACTGGGCGAGAGAAATTCCTCGTTGTGCCATCGCGGTGGCGGCAACCAGCAGGGCTTCCAGGGCGACATAACGCACTACATTGTTGAGGTAAGTCGTACCGTTGCGATGATGCAAGTCCGCGGCGTGAATTACCGCATCGACAATTTGCGCGCCCACATAAGCCACGCCCGCCGGCAGCACGCCGGCAATCAAGGTGAGCACGGCGAGCGTGACGCTCAAGGCCTTGTTGGTGCTCCAGACCAGCCCCAGGGCGCGGCTGCTGTACTCGAAGACACCCGCAAGATTGCGGCGCCAGCTACCCGCTCCACCGCCGGCGCCATCCGGCGAATTCGGCGCGCCGCCTACGTGCGGCGAAGTGCCTGAGCTCGGCAGATTGATTGGTCGTAGCTTGGATTGGGCGCTGATGGAAGGTCCCCGCGGTCTATAATATCCGGTCGCAATTGTCTGGTATGGCGGAGTAGTCGTGAAATTCAAGCCCTTGCTCGATCGGTGGAAGAAGACGCCTGCACCGGCAAGGACGGCGAAGGAGTATGCCGTTCGCTTGCCGCTCGATGATGCGGCAAGGCTTCATGCCCTGGTCGAGCTATTTCCCGGGCGCTCGATCGAGGAGATCGTGACGGATTTGCTGGGTGCCGGGTTGGACGAGATTGCCGCGGCCATGCCCTATGAAAAAGGCCCCAAAGTCATATCGCGCGACGATCACGGCGATCCTGTTTATGAGGACGTCGGCCTGACCCCCCGATTCGTTGAATTGACCCGCAAATACAAGAAAAACCTGGAAACCAGCGCGAAAAAATAGCTTCCCGCCGCCGCCAGTTGACGCTGGCTGCAAAAGACGGCGATACTCACGCCATGTCGACCGCACACATTCTCCGCAACACCTGGTGGTGGCGTCTCCCGTGAGGAGTGGGCTGGCCGTTTAGCTTTCGATTTTCCGTTTACCCAGAACCCATCTCCGCGACCAGTGGCGATGGGTTTTTTATTGTCTTGACAATGCATGAATGAAACCACCTTTTGACATTGCTGCAGATCTTGATACGCCGGTTTCCGCGTATCTGAAGCTGGCACCCTTTCGTCCGCGATTCCTGCTGGAAAGCGTCGAGGGCGGCGAGCGGCTGGCGCGCTATTCCTTCATCGGTTTCGGAGATTGTCTCGAGGTTCGCATCGATGCCGAGGGCGTCAACATCGGCGGCGTGCATTCGCCACGGCCGAAAAACAGGCAGGAATTCTTGAGCGTATTGCGCGGCGCATTGGCGCGCGCACCGGGTCCACTCCCAAAGATTCCCGGCGTTCCTTTGTTGGGCGGCTTGGTTGGATACACGGCATACGATGCCGTGCGCTATTTCGAGCACCTTCCCGGCCGAACTCTCGATGCGACCCCGGCGCCGCACGCGCACTATGTCGCGCCGCGTTCGCTCCTGGTGTTCGATCACCTGACGCGCGGCGTGGCACTCCTGCACGATGG
>DATNKC010000197.1:0-6532 GCA_035603615.1 Steroidobacteraceae bacterium
TGTCCCGGCCCGATGTCGGGCACATAGATATGCCATGCGCCATTGGTGCGCTCGCGGATGCGTATACGTCTTTCGGCTTTGCCCGATGCGTCGAAGAGGCACAATTCCACCGACTCGGAGGATTCCGAAAACAGTGAGAAGTTGACTCCTCGTCCATCCCAATTCGCGCCTCGGGGGAACGGCAATCCCGCGGTCTGTTTTGACCGTTCAATGTTGCTGGAAATTTCTAATCCTCGACTCGCGGCTGGATACGGCAGACATTATTGGTCTTGGGCGCGCGGCCGGCGTAGGCATCGGTCCGTAGGACTTGTCGGCTCGCGGCTATACGGCCTGTAGGACAGCGAGAGTGAGCGGCGGGTGTTCGAAGTCTAGCCCGGCCAAACCCAGTTCCTTATTTCCGGCATGTCCTGACCGTGCTTGTCGATGTACTGCTTGTGCTCCACCAGCTTGTCGCGCAGCTTCTGACGCAGGTGATCCGCGCGTGCACCAATTTGCGGCAGCCGATCGATGGTATCCATCACCAAGTGAAACCGATCCATGTCGTTGAGCACCGTCATGTCAAATGCCGTGGTAATCGTGCCTTCTTCCTTGTAGCCGCGCACATGCAGGCCCTCGTGATTGTGGCGGCGGTAGGTCAGACGATGAATCAGCCAAGGATATCCATGGAATGCGAAAATCACGTGCTTGTCCTTGGTGAATAACGCATCGAAATCGCTGTCGCTCAGGCCATGCGGATGTTCCGATTGCGGCTGCAGCTTCATGAGGTCGACCACATTGACGACCCGCACCTTTAAATCGGGCAGCTCCCGCCGAAGGATGGAAACCGCCGCCAGGATTTCCAGGGTCGGCACATCTCCCGCGCACGCCATCACCACGTCGGGCTCGCTGCCCTGATCGTTGCTGGCCCATTGCCAAATGCCGATGCCCTCGCTGCAATGATCGATCGCGGCTTTCATCGACAGCCACTGCGGCGCGGGATGCTTTCCCGCGACCACCACGTTCACGTAGTGACGGCTGCGCAGGCAGTGATCCATCACCGATAGAAGACAGTTGGCATCGGGCGGCAGGTACACGCGCACGATCTCTGCTTTCTTGTTGACGACGTGGTCCAAAAATCCAGGATCCTGATGCGTGAATCCATTGTGATCCTGGCGCCAGACATGCGAACTCAATAGGTAATTCAGCGATGCGATTTTACGCCGCCACGCCAGCCCCGCGGTGACCTTGAGCCACTTGGCGTGTTGGTTGAACATCGAGTCGACGATGTGAATGAAGGCTTCGTAGCAATTGAACAGCCCATGCCTTCCCGTCAGCAGGTAGCCCTCGAGCCAACCCTCGCACTGATGCTCGCTCAGCATTTCCATGACTTGGCCGCTGCGCGCTAAAAATTCATCGTCCGGTATCGTCTCCGCCCACCACTGCCGGTTGGTGACTTCGAACACCGCTTCCAATCCGTTCGACACCGTTTCGTCGGGCCCGAAAATACGAAAGTTTCGCGGCGAGGCATTTAACTTCGCCACGTCGCGCAAAAATTTCGCCAGCACGCGGGTATCGCCAATGCCGGTAATGCCCGGCTCGGGTACGTCAACCGCGTAATCCGCGAAATCCGGCATGCGCAAATCGCGCAGCAGTAAGCCGCCATTGGCGTTGGGATTGGCGCCCATGCGCTTATCCCCGCTGGGTGCGAGTGCGGCAAGCTCCGCCTTTAGGCGTCCGCTCTGGTCGAACAGTTCCGCCGGACGGTAGCTGCGCAACCACTCTTCCAGCTGTTTGAGGTGTTGCGGATTTTTGGCCGGATCCGTGATCGGCACTTGATGCGACCTGAAGCTGCCTTCGATGCGTTTCCCGTCGACGATCTTGGGACCCGTCCATCCCTTCGGCGAAATCAGTACGATCATCGGCCATCGTGGCCGCTGCGCGGTGTTGGGGGACTGACGCGCATCCGCTTGAATCTGGCGGATCATTTCGATGACCGCATCCAGTGTTCCTGCCATGGCTTCGTGCATGGGCATGGGTTCATCGCCCTCGACGAAGAACGGCGTCCAGCCGCAGCCCTGCAGCAACTGCACCAATTCCTCTCTCGAAATGCGAGCCAGGATCGTGGGATTGGCGATCTTGTAGCCGTTAAGATGCAAAATCGGCAGAACCGCGCCGTCGGTCGCTGGATTCAGAAACTTGTTTGAGTGCCAAGAAGTCGCAAGCGGCCCAGTTTCCGCCTCGCCGTCGCCGACTACACACGCTACGGTAAGTGCTGGATTGTCAAACACGGCGCCAAAGGCATGACTCAGGGAATAGCCGAGTTCGCCGCCCTCATGAATGGATCCCGGACACTCTGCGGATGCGTGGCTCGGAATTCCGCCCGGAAAGGAGAACTGCGTGAACAAGCGCTTCAACCCCGCCTCGTCCTGACTGATGTTCGCGTAGACCTCGCTGTAAGTGCCTTCGAGGTAGGTTCCGCTGACCACCGCCGGCCCACCGTGCCCAGGTCCTGACATATAAATCATGTCCAAATCGTATTTCTTGATGGCGCGATTCAAGTGCGTGTAGATGAAGTTCTGCCCCGGCGTGGTGCCCCAATGCCCGAGCAGCATGTGCTTGATGTGCGAAACGGCGAGCGGCTCCTTCATCAAGGGGTTGTCGCACAGATAAATCTGGCCGACGGACAAATAATTTGCTGCCCGCCAATAGGCGTCGATCTTGCCTGCCAAATCCGCATCGAGCACCGGCGTTGGGCGATCGTTTTGCATAGCTCATTCCTCCGTCGATATTCCCACGCACTGCGCGGTCAAACTGGCGATCACGGATTCCTCGTCGGTGCGGATGACGCGCACCGCGACACGGCCCGTGGAGATGCGAGCGGCATGCTCGCTGTTTAACGCGTCGTCGAGCTCGATGCCAAGGTATTGCAGTCCGTCGCAAATGCGCGCCCGGATCGCGGACGCGTTTTCGCCGACGCCGCCGGCGAATACCAACGTGTCGAGGCCGCCCAGCGCCGCAGTGTAGGCGCCAATCCATTTTTTTGCCTGATAGCAGAAGATCGCCAGCGCCTCGCGCGCACGGCTATCCGTGGCTTCTCGTTCGAGCAGATCGCGCACGTCGGCGCTTGATTCCGAGATGCCGAGGAGCCCGGACTGCTCGTTGACCATGGTCTGAAATTGCGCTGCACTCAGCGATTCGCTCAGCATCAAATAGCTCGCCAAACCCGGATCCAGATCGCCTGAGCGTGTTCCCATGACCAGACCCGCCGCCGGCGTGAACCCCATGCTGGTATCGATACTGCGTCCATCGAGCACGGCCGCCATGCTCGCGCCGCTGCCCAGGTGCGCCAGGATCACGCGACCCTCAGAGGCTGCGCGGTCGCCCAGGCGCCGCAGTTCCTGCATGAGATAAGTGTAGGACAGTCCATGAAAGCCGTAGCGCTGCACGCCCTTGGCCGCATAACGGCGCGGAATCGGCAACAGCGTCGCCTCAGCCGGCATTCCTCGATGAAACGCCGTGTCGAAGCAAGCCACTTGGGGCACATTCGGGTAGTGGCGCTGCATTGCTTCGATGAGCTCGATCTCGCGAGGTAAGTGTTCAGGATCGAGCGACGCGATGCTCCGAAGCTCGGTTAGCAGCGCCGGCGACACCCGCTCAGGTTGACTGTGCAGCATGCCATGCACTACCCGATGGCCGATGGCATCCGGAGCCGCAATCGCAGACTGCGCCTTGAGCCGTTGCGCCAAACGATCCGCGGTCACGGCCGCCGCTTCGCTGCCGAGACGCTCCAGTTTCCCGTCCAACAATCTAGCCGGCCGCGCGCCGCTCGAGAATATTGCGAAGCGTACGCTCGATGAGCCGGCATTGATGGTCAGAATATGGGGCATCGTAGGACAAACACCGACTTGGGCTGACGCGCGCCGTCGCTGCGACCACACAGCATAAGGCAACACGCTTTCAAGTAGATGACAGTTTCACGCTGCCACGCGAAGAAGAAACGGTGACGGTGCTGCGTGCGCTGATTTTTCCTACGCTTGAGCGGATGCAATGGCGGCCAGCACGAGCTTTTCCAATCCCGCAATGTTGGCCGTCAGCGCCGCGGGAAAACCGTGCCGGTGCAACAAGTATTCCGGTGTGTTGAAGGACACCCAACAGCGGTTTGCAGGGTCCTGCCATGCGAGCACCTTGAGCGGTAGATCCAACGCGGTCCCGGGCGCGGCCACCATCAGCGGTGTTCCGGCCGCCGGGCTGCCGAGAATCAACAGCTGAGTTGGCGGCATACTGAGGCCGGCGGCCGCCGCGTCCTTGGCAAAATTGATGCGCGCGAACACCGTCAAGCCGCGCTGCCTCGCCAGACTCTCGAGGCGATCCAGGGTCGCATCGACGCCGCTTGATGCGGCCAATACCTTGATGCCCTTGTCGGATTCATTGGCGCTCACTGCAACTCCTTATGTGACCGTTGGGCCGGCTTCCGTGATGCTGTACGATTGCACGCTCAATACTAAACAAAAATTCGGTGCCAGGTATCGGATAGGTTGATCACAAGGAGCATGCCATGGGAATAGCATCAGAATTCAAAGAATTTGCGATGAAGGGAAGTGTGGTTGACTTGGCTGTGGGTGTCATCATCGGCGCGGCATTCGGAAAAATCGTTTCCTCGCTGGTCGGCGATGTCATCATGCCGCCCCTCGGAAAGGTCATCGGCGGCGTAAATTTCTCGGACCTGGCAATCAGTCTGGGCGCCGATCCCACCGGCAAGGCCGTGTTGGTCAAGTACGGCACCTTCATTCAGAGCATTTTTGATTTTGCGATCATCGCCATCGTTCTATTCATCTGCATCAAGGGCATCAACAGGCTGAAGAAACCGGCACCGGCCGTTGCGCCACCGCCTCCGCCGCCGCCCAAATCCGAAGTACTCCTCGAGGAGATTCGCGACTTGCTGGCGAAGCGCGCCTAAAACAGGCGCCGCTTCGCGGCCGGATTCCGCGCAGACAGCCAGCGCGTCAGGGAGCGACGTTCGCTTTAATTTTCACTCAAAACCTTAAGGAGATAAACCTCATGCCAACCAACCGCACATTCGCATGCCTCTTGGCACTCGCCCCAGCCTTATGCGCATGGGCCGACGATGCCCCTCCGCCGCCGCAGGATGTTTGGATCGGCAAAGGGCAACTCGGATTTTTGGATTCTCAGGGCAACACCGACGCCAAGTCCCTGAACGGCAACATTGACATGCTGCGATACGACGGCGCCTGGAAAAATGAATTTTATGTCGGCGGACTCTACGGCAAGAATTCCGGCATCGTCTCGGCGGAGCGGTGGGAAACGCGCGGACAATCGAATTACACCGTCTCCGGGGATCTGTTCGCATTCGGCGGTCTTCGATATGAACACGATTTGTTCGACGGCTTTCAATACCAGGCCAGCGTGACCGCCGGCATGGGCTACAAGTTCATCAATGACCAAGACACGAAATTGACAGTGCAGGCGGGCGCGGGCTACCGGAGCCTGCGGCCCGAAACAATTGTTAAAGATCCGAACGGTGACGGGCAGGTGATTTCGCGCACCCCGCTGGAGACACAGGGAAATGCGATCGGAACCGTTGGTCTGGATTTTTCGCATAACTTCACCAAGACCACCACCTTTACAAACAAGTTTCTGACGGAAGCGGGCTCGGACAACACCTTGCTGCACGACGAACTTGCGCTTACCGTCAAGATGTCGGATAAGTTGGCATTAAGCGTCGGCTACACAATCAGTGACCATACCAAGCCACCGGCTCCGCTCAAGAAGGTCGACACGCTGACGAGCGTGAATCTGGTGTTCGGTTTTTAAATAAACTCAGGGAATTGCAAGGAGGGTTTATGGGCATGTTCGACGGCATATTGGGCGGCGTGATCGGTGCCGAGATGGCCACCGTAGTCAATGGGCTCATTCAAAAACACGGCGGCCTGCAGGGCGTCGTCGCACAGTTGGAGCAACAGGGATTGGGCGGGACGGTTCGTTCCTGGGTCGGAACCGGCGCAAACCAAGCCATTACGCCCGATCAGATCCATCAAGCCTTCGGCTCTGACACCGTGAAAGATCTCGCCGCCAAACTCGGCATGTCCCCCGACGTGTTGGCCGCGAAACTTTCGCAAGCATTGCCGCAGGCAATCGACAAGCTGACGCCCGCCGGGGCAGTCCCCAAGACCTGAAACGAGACCACCATGAACAAAGCGCTGACTATTCTCGCGATCATCCTATTTGCGGGCGCGGCCCACGCCGCCGATTCCGAGCGAACCTTTATTACACCGCCCGGCGCCGATCCCAAGGTGGCGCCGCCGTACAGCAGCGGCGTGATGGTCAACGGCACCTACTACGTGAGCGGTACCCTCGGAGTCGACCCCGCGACCGGCAAGGTGCCGGCGGATGCCGAGGCGGAAGTTCACCTCGTGTTGGATTCGGTAAAGCAGACCCTGGAGCGCGCCGGACTGACCATGGCCGATCTGGTATCGGTGACTATTTATTGCACCGACCTTGACCTATACGACAAATTCAACGCCGTATATCGCTC
>DATNKC010000198.1:0-3477 GCA_035603615.1 Steroidobacteraceae bacterium
ACGCGGCGTCGAGGTTTAATGACTTCCAAACTTGTCACTTTTTCGTCGGCCATGCATACGCGTTCCTTATGTTGCTGCCAGGTTTGACACCCTAACACTCCGATTAGTTAGGCATAGTGCATTAATAATGAACAGAATGAGGGTTTGCACTACACGGTTGCGTATAAATCGCTCATTGCGCAGTCTCGCGGCGCATTTTAGCGATCTCGGTAGCACTCAGGTTAGAGGCACTCGACCCGAAGCGGGTCGTGACATAGTTCGCGACCGCCGCTATGTCCGAATCCGAATACGCAGCTCCGAAGCCCGGCATTTCGGTGATTCCGGCCGGAGTTGAGCGTTTCATGCCGGCGAGCACGATTTGCGCCACGTTGGTGGCATGCGGATCGTTGACAGCGCGCGCCCCGGTCAAAGTGGCGTACTCACTGATATCGCTAATGCCGCTCCACCCATGGCAGCTGACGCAGGCGCCTTCGTAGACCTGCTTGCCACGCGACTCTGCCGTCGCGAGGCCCTCTTTGTGCGAGTCCGGGGCAGCAGGAGCCAGGGTCGTGGGCAGATCCGAGGAGACGCTGCCCGGAACGCTGCGCAAATACGCCACGATGGCGTGGACGTCTTCGGGTGCCAATTGGCTGAAGCTTTCGTCCACCGCTTCGCCCATCGGACCCGCCGCAGATCCGTGACCGGCAGCATGACCTCGCGCCAGATACGCAATGAGTTCCTCGTCATGCCAAGCACCGACGCCGCTCTCCTTACTACTGCTGATGTTATACGCGCGCCAACCGGCGGTGAGTGCGCCGCCGAATTTTTTGCGGTTATTGAGCGCGAACGCAAGATTGCGCGGCGTGTGACATTCACCGCAGTGAGCCAGGGCCTCAACGAGATAGGCGCCGCGGTTCCACTGCGCACTTTTCTCAGTATCCGGTTTGAAGCGCTCGTTGGCATTGAACAGGGCCGACCATACACCCATCGCCCAGCGCTGATTAAATGGAAAAGCGAGCGCATTCGGCTTATTGGGCAAGTTGATGGGTGCGAGACTAAAAAGATACGCCTTGATTGCCAAGGCATCGGCATCGCTCATGTAGGTGTATGAGGTATACGGCATCGCGGGATACAGATTGGCGCCATCCTCGCGGACGCCGCGATGCACGGCGGCGAGAAATTGCGCATCGGTGTAATTTCCGATGCCGGTCGCCTTGTCGGGCGTGATGTTGGTGGAATACAGCGTGCCGAAGGGCAACACGAAGGCGAATCCGCCGGCGTAAGCCTCGCCGCCTGTGGCGGTATGGCAAACCACGCAATCGGCGGCTTTGGCAAGGTACTCACCCTTCTTGATCACTGAGGCTTGTGCGAGGGCCGCGGGAACGCCGCTCGGGTTCCCCTCGTGGTAATCCGCGAGATCGACTTTGCGTCCTTTGGAGAACGCCATGGGTCCGGGCCCCACGATCAGGAAAAGCGCGACTACGGCGACGAGCACCAGCACGGCCAGCGCGATCAGGAGGGGACGCCGTTTGGCGGCGCTGCGTGAGGGAGGAGTTGCGTTCATGCCTTGGCGCTCCTGGCGAGAAGATCCCGATCGATGGGGAGCCGCTTGAGCGCAACGCCGGTCGCGGCAAAAATCGCATTGCGCAGCGCCGGCGGCCCTGCCGTGGTGCCGGTTTCGCCGACACCGCCGGGTGGCTCGCCGCTCTTGATCAAATGCACGTCGATCTTCGGCATTTGGTCGATGCGCAACATCCGATAGTCATTGAAATTTGACTGCTCGACCCGGCCATTCTTGATGGTGACCTCGCCATACAACGCGGCGGTGAGACCGAATACCAAGCCGCCCTGCAATTGGGCCTCCACGCTGTCGGGATTCACGAGCGTTCCGACATCGACGGCAGTGGTGATCCGGCGCAGCAACACTTCACCGTGCAGGTCTACCTCGGCTTCCACCACCGTCGCGATAAAGCTTCCGAATGACGGCTGCACGCACACGCCCCGACCGACTCGCGCCGGCAGCGGCTTGCCCCAGTCCGACTTAGCCGCAACCAGGTCGAGCGCTGCGATAAGCCGCGGCTGCTTGCCCAACATATCGCGACGAAACGCGATCGGGTCCTTGCCGGCTTTTCGCGCCAGCTCATCCATAAAGCTCTCAATGGCAAACACATTGTTGTTGGGACCGACGCCGCGCCACCAGCCCGTCGGCACGGCGCGCGGCTCGACCCTAAGATATTGCACTTGGAAATCCGGAATGTCGTAGGGCATATCGACGGCGCTATCCACCGCATCTCCATCGATACCCTTTTGAAAACCCGGTGGCAGCCAGCGCGCGATGATGGAGGCGCCACAGACTTTGTATTTCCACGCCGCCACCTTGCCGTCGGCAAGACTCGCGGAAATGACATTGCGGTAGATCGGTCGATAAATATCTTGTTGGATGTCTTCCTCGCGGGTCCACACCACTTTGACCGGCACACCTTTCATACGCTGCGCGATGCGTACGGCGTTCAGCGCCATATCGGGCTCCAGCCGCCGGCCAAACCCTCCGCCTATCAAATGATTGTGAACCGTGACCTTGTCGATGGGTAACCCGGTGAGCGCCGCGGTGGTCTGTTGCACGCGGGCGATGATCTGTGTGCCGATCCACAGCTCGCAGGAATCCTCTTTCAGCCAAACGGTACAGTTGAGAGGCTCCATGGTCGCGTGCGCCAAGAACGGTAGTTCATAGTCCGCCTCGAATCGCCGGCCGTTGGACAAACCTTTCTCGACATCGCCTTGGGACTTCGCAATGACGCCATCCTTTTGACTGGCGCTACGCATGTCCTGCCAAATATCGGCGGAGGAAAGCTTTGCGTGCTCGCCCTCAGCCCAAGAAATTTTAAGCGCCTCCAACCCCTTCTTGACCGCCCACATGTGATCGCCAACGACCGCAACCATGTTGTCGAGCACGATGACTTGTTGTACTCCCGGCAACGCCTTGGCAGCCGCGTCATCCACATGCGCCACCTTGCCGCCGAACACCGGACAGGCGGCCAGGGTTGCGAACTTCATGCCCGGCACCATGGCGTCGATTCCATAGATGACCTTGCCGTTCACTTTATTTGGCGTGTCGAAGCGCTTCTGCGCTGTACCGATGAGCACGAATTTCGCAGGATCCTTGAGCGGCACGTTCTTCGGCGGCGTGATCTTGCTGGCCGCATCACTGAGGGCCCCGAAGCTAAGCTTGCGGTTGCTGGCGCTGTGCGAAACCTCGCCGCGAGAAGTCGTGCACGTCGCAGGTTCGACGTGCCATTGCTGCGCGGCTGCCTGCACGAGCATTGCCCGTGCGGTGGCGCCCGCAGTACGCAGCGGCATCCAAAAGGCACGGAGCGATGTCGATCCACCGGTGGCCTGAATTCCCAACAAGGGATTGGTATAGAGCTTCTCATCGGGCGGCGCGTGCTCGAGGAGGATTTTCGCCGGATCCGCGTCAAGCTCTTCGGCGAGGATCATGGC
>DATNKC010000199.1:0-3070 GCA_035603615.1 Steroidobacteraceae bacterium
ACTCGCCCAGCCTTGCCCCTGCTGTGGCGGCCGCATGTTCGTCATCGAGACCTTCGATGCCGGCTGCCAACCACGCTACCGGCCGACGGTAATCAGGATCGATACCTCATGAGCGAAATCGCAACATTCCGCACCCCTACCACCAACGGCCTTCCTCGCTGGTCATTGACCAGATACGCCACTGCTCGGCCCAACACCTGTCCGGTATTGCATTCCGCACCGCATGCATCCGCGAAACGCATCGTCAACGCTACCCAATCAAAGCCGATCAGCCAAACCTGCGGGCACAATAACCTCATCCCCGAGCCACGCCGACTTCCGCACACCCCCACCACCGCCATCAAATCTCCATAGCGCGCGGCAGCCGTCCTACCCAAACTCGCGCGCGTTCCTTCATTGGAGGCTTTCGGACGACGGCCCCGGTGCAAGCCGTATCGTCTCGATCGGCCGTCATCCGAAACCCTTGTATGGGGCCACCGTTGTCAAGAGACGCGTCACGAGGTTGCATTGGGCATGGCAGGCTCTTTTGCTCGGTTGCGCCGAGCGGTCAAAGCCCCGGAGCCGCGTGCGGCGCGCCGAAGGCGCGGGGCTTGACCGCGAATGCGCAGACCGAGCAACCATAATCGTCGCCGCGATGCGCGAATTTCGTCGGCCCGTCCGATCGACGATGGATAGAATTTCCTTTCATCAATATTGAGTGATGGTGTCTCGCAGCCTGAAGATCGAAACGATGGCATCCGAGGGGAGCTCACGATCGGGGCGCGGAGGTCCGCGCCACAGCCTTGTATTCGGTCGATCCGTGAGGATCGCACCATGATGCAGTCATACGCATCGGCGGCAAAGCTCCGGGGCGGCGGGCCCATCCTTCACAGCGGCCTTGGAAAGCCATGGTTTGCCGTCGGGTCACCACCACCTCGGATTCATCGGCAGACCCCTGGTAGAGGCTGCCAAAACACTTGTTCCTGTTGGCCCTCTCTTCCGCGCCGACGCTCACGACGCTGGACGTAGGACCACGCCCTGCGGAACCTCGCCGCCGGTGACGAGGCGCCAGAGGGCGATCAGTAGTTTGCGCGCCAGCGCCACGATCATCGTCTTGCGCGTTCCGCCGCGTCCATCAGCCGTTCGTGCCGCAAACCATTGGGCCAGGCCACTGGCCTTTTGGAACCTGAGAAAACGCCAAGCCAGCTGGATCATGCCACACCTGACGCGGGCGTTGCCGGCGCGCGCAAGACCCCGTTCGCGTCGACGACTGCCGCTCTCGTCGGGCGAGCCGGTAAGGCCGGCGTATCGGGCGACGGCCCTGCGATCGCGCCAGTGGCGCGAGAAGATCTCGTTGACCAGCATGTCCGCCGTTTCGACGCCAACGCCGAGGACCCGCGCAATGAGGCGAACCATCGCGTTCGAGCCTTTGTCCGTAGCCGGCGCCGCCGCGAGCTTGCGGAGGCGTTCCTGTTCGACCGCATGGACCTGCTCGCGCACAACGCGCAGCCGGGCAAGATGGCGGCGCAGCTCCGCGCGCGTGTTTTCCGGCAATGGTGCTCCCTCCGCCGTGCGCACAGCTTCGAGCCTTTCCTCGACCTTGCGCTCGGTCGGCCGCAAAGTGCGAATGCCGAAGCGTGCGAAAATGGCCTTCACTTGGTTCACGATTCGGGTCTGCTCGGTGACCAGATTCTTCCGCTCACGGTTCGGCCGCCTCGCATCCTCCTCCTCGATTGTCGGGATCGCCGCCATGCTGCAATGCCGTCTCTCACCGCGCAACCATCCGAGAAAGGCCCGCATCAGAAGTTCCGTGTCGAGGCGATCGGTCTTCGCGCGCCGGTGTTCGCGCGACACCGCAATGCTCGTGGGATGGATGACGTAAGTCTCGACATCGCGCCCCAGGAGCCAACGCGCGAGCCAGAAGCCGTCGCGGCCAGCCTCATAGGCGACGACGATGCGCTTAATATCGCGTCCAGCCCGGTTCGCTTCATTCCGCCAACGTTGCAACAGCTTCAACAGGGCTTCCTTGTCGGCATCGAGCTTCTTAAGAGGCTGGCGTTCGACGCCGGGAACAACCGCAGCAACGAGCCACTTGGTTTGGCTCATCTCGATCACAGCGATGATCGTGCTATCCTGCTCGAGGGTGGTGAGGGATCTGCTCGGGTCAATGAAAAAGTTCTGCGACATGGGGGCACTCCGTCGGTGGCCGTTGAAACTGCGCCGAAGGTGCCATGCCCTCGCCGCTCGCCCCATAGCATCTTCACAAACTCGGAAGTCGGCGCGGGCAACCACGAGGTCCCGCTTCACCCCAGTAAGCCGACATCGTCAGCCTGACCGCTTACGTCCGAAAAGTGCCGATACTGTTGCAAAAGTCTTTTTGCGGCATGGGACTCAAATTCTCCGGGCCGCAGGCGCGACGATTTGATTAGACATGGGGGACCACGTCGCAACGCGCTAAACTCATGGGCGACTCTGGTATCGGGTTTGAGGCTCTATCGACCGGCGATTGTCGCTTGTTTCGTTCTTCGGCGAGAAATTGGCCACTCCGCCTTTCGGGACTTTTGCAACAGTATCGGCCATTGGCGGAACTCGGATCGTGGTCCAAAAGCTGGCAATCGGAGCCTCGTTCTGCATTGGTCAGCTTCAGGCCGACGTAGGGCGCCCCGTTTTATAGGCGTGGGCGCAAGCATGACTTAAGTTGAACCCCTTCAAGAAGGGGCCGCTAACCGTCAAAGGCTTTCCAGGAACGAGTGAAGCGCGCGGTTCACCTTGTCGGGCGCTTCTTGTTGAACCCAATGACCGATACCGGGCAAAATCGCTTTCCCGCGGAAATCTGTGCAGGCAATGGCCGGGTTAGCGTAAAGATCCATCCCAGGAATGAACGACCGAACGGCGTCACTTTCACCGGCAATAAAATAAGATGGCCGCGTGACCGGCTTTTCAGCAAAGTCCGCGAGGTCATGGAAATCAAGATTTACGGCACGATAGCGGTTGAGGGGACCACGAAATCCGCCTGAACGAAACGCTTCGACGTACACCTGTAAATCTTCCTCGCTCATCCAATCCGGAAATGGCTGAGGATCGACCATTC
>DATNKC010000200.1:0-13987 GCA_035603615.1 Steroidobacteraceae bacterium
TGGACCGATCACCTGTTGTGGCATCACGCCTGCCACACCGTGGATCTTTTTGCCTATCAAACCGGGCAGCCGGCGGCCGCCGCATTTGCGCTGCAGGGACCCAAGCACCCGACGCTCGGCATCGCCATGGACATGTGCATCGGATTGAAGACTGCAGGCGGCGCCATTTGCACGCTGTCGTTGTCCTTCAATAACGAGGGACCGCTCGGAACCTTCTTTCGCTACATCTGCGATAACGGCACCTACATTGCGCGCTACGACGAACTGCTCAACGGCAAGAATGAAACCATTGATGTATCGAAGGTGGATGTCTCGATGAACGGCATCGAACTGCAAGATCGCGAGTTCTTCGCTGCCATCCGCGAGAAGCGCGAACCCAATGCCAGCCTGGCGCAATGTCTGCCCGCCATGCAGACGTTGGACCGACTGGAACAGCAGCTGACGGCGGCGGCCGTCTAGGAGCCTGTTCCCGCACCCGCTCGCTTATCGCGCCTTTTCGAAGGGTAGCCCGACGTAGTTCTCCGCAAGACTGGTGAGCGCCGCACTGGACCCGCTCAGGTAATCCAGTTCCGCCAATTGCACGCGATGATTGAAGGCATCGTCGGAGAACTTGTGCATGATGGAGGTGAACCACCAGGAGAAGCGCACCGCCTTCCAGATTCGCCGTAGGCACAACTCCGAATATTGATCCAGGAGCTCTCGGGTGCCGGAGCCAGTCCCGGCGTAGTGTTCCACCAGTCCCTGGTGCAGCACGCGAACATCGGCAGCCGCCAAATTCAGCCCCTTGGCGCCGGTCGGCGGCACGATGTGAGCCGCGTCGCCCACCAGAAAAAGCTGGCCGAAGCGCATGGGCTCGACCACAAAACTTCGCAAGGGTGCAATGCTCTTTTCGATCGAAGGGCCCGTCACCAGGCTCTGGGCAATACGCTCGGGCAGCCGCCGGCGCAGTTCGTCCCAGAAGCGGCTGTCCGGCCACGCCTCCAACTTATCCTCGACGGTGCATTGCACGTAGTAACGGCTGCGCGTGGGCGAGCGCATGCTGCACAAGGCGAAGCCCCGTTCGTGATTCGAATAAATCAATTCGTGATCGACGGGCGGCACGTCGGCCAAAATACCCAACCAGCCGAAAGGATAGACCCGCTCGAATGACTGCACCGCTGCGGGCGGAAGACTGCGGCGGCAGACACCATGGTATCCGTCGCATCCGGCGATAAAATCGCAGCTCAATTCGTGGTTCCTGCCGCCGTGTCGGTAACGCACAGTGGGACTCGCGCTATCGAAGCCTTCGATCGACACGTCGGCCGCCTCGAAAATCAATTGCGCGCCCGCGACATGGAGGGCATCGATCAGATCCTTGGTGACTTCGGTTTGCCCATACACCGAAACGCTGCTGCCAGTCAGCGCTTTGAGGTCGACCCGGATGCTACGGCCGGAAAAGGCGAGACTGACGCCGTCGTGCACCAGGCGATCTTTGAGCATCCGCTCGCCGACCTGGGCCTGCACGAGCAGGTCAACCGTTCCCTGCTCCAACACGCCGGCGCGGATGCGCGCGGTCACGTGCTCAGCACTCTGGCGCTCCAGAACGACGTTATCGATGCCCTTGAGCGACAACAGCCGCGAGAGCAGCAGACCGGAGGGACCGGCACCGATAATGGCCACCTGAGTACGAGGCATGCGCGCGCTTCCAGACGAGGGCTGGGCCCAAGCCTAGCAGCGGCCATTTCCAGGAAACGGACGATTCCGATGTCTACCGGTACTTATCCGCCACGGTGCTGACGACGAAATTCGTGCGGCGATAGGCCGCTGTAGCGCCGGAAAAAGCGCGAAAAATAGGCTGAGTCTCTAAATCCCAACGCGCTGGCGATGCCGCTCACCGAGTCCGCCGCATAGATGAGCCGCCGCCGTGCTTCCAGAGCCAGCCTTTGCTGCAGCAGGTCAAATCCGGTGTTGCCGGTCAGGCGACGGCAGAGCCGATTGAGGCTGGTCTCGGACAGACCCAATTCCTTGGCGAAGCGTTGGACCGGCCAATGTTGCGCGTAGCGATTCTCGATCAACTGCCGAAAGCGCCTCAATCGCGCAAGATCCGTGCCGCTATAGGATTCTGCTGTGCTCGAATGCTTGACCGCTTCGGCAACCGTGTAGAGCACACTGCACGCCAGCCAGCCGCCCACCGGGTTTGTCGCGCTCCCGGGTCGCCGCTGCTCCTGGCACAAACATTCCAACATCTGCGCTGCGCGATCCGCCAGCGCGGAATTGACGCTGAGATCGAGCGCGCGCGGCACCAAAAACAGCTCTTCGATCGGTGCCTGATGCGCGGCTGAGGCCAGTTCGGTCAAGCGTTGCAAGTTGATCGTCAGCACATAGCCTTGCGTGTCGGCGCGAAACCGAAAACTGTGAATGGCCCCTGCCGGTATGACGATCAGGGCCGGCCCATCGAGCTTCGTGCGCAATTCCTCGATGACGACGCTGGCAGGTCCGGCGGTGATCAAGATGCACTGACATGACTCGGCGTGCCGATGTGCACCGATCTGCCAAAGATATTTGCGGCTGCGGGATTGGATATCTTCGACATGCACCGGCGCCGCGAGGCGAGTTGCCGCGCCTTGCTCACCGTATAGCGAAAAGCTCGGGACGTTTTGCCGGACGGATCGCAACCCCAATACCCCCGTTGCGCAGCGATGAATAACCAACCAAAATGCTATGACTAATAGCTTTATAGTACAACGGGAGCGCCAGTTGAACAAAACCCGCACGGATTCTGCAGCGTTGCGCTCCACCATCGTGTTTTGCGTGCTCACGGCATTCTGCGAAGGGATGGACCTGCAAGCGGCGGGAGTCGCGGCCGCGGGGATCGCTGCGGAATTTAAGCCGACGAGCGACCAATTCGGCACTTTTTTCAGTGCCAGTACGCTGGGTCTATTTTTTGGCGCGCTGATCGGTGGCCGTCTCGCCGATAGCATCGGGCGAAAAAAAGTGTTGGTGGCCTCGGTGGCGTTGTTCGGGATTTTTTCCCTGCTCACCTCATTTGCCTGGGACGTATCGTCGCTCGTCATCGCCCGCGCGCTCACCGGCCTAGGTTTGGGCGGTGCCCTGCCGATGGTGCTGGCCCTCGTCGCCGAGACCGGCACGGTTGAACAGCAGGCGGGCCGGGTCGCCGCGGTATATGCAACGACGCCATTCGGCGGCGCGGTGATCAGTCTGCTCAGTCTGCTGATTTCCGCGACTCAGTGGCGCACGATATTTCTGGTCGGGGGCGTCGTGCCGCTCGTATTGGCGCCCATCATGGCATTTGCGCTGCCTGAATCGAGCGCTTTTCAGCGCGTCCACGCCGCGCCAAAAAGCGGCGCCCTCCCCGGCCGTGTCGAGATGCCCAAATCCGGCAGCTTTCTGGCCATATTTTCCGGCGGCCGCGCGTTGCGAACGACATTTTTATGGACGAGTTTTTTCCTCGGCTTGCTGCTGCTTTATCTTCTCTTGAATTGGCTGCCGACGCTCCTGACCAGCGATGGACTGACTCGCACCGAGGCGGCGGGAGCTCAGATCGGCTTCAATATCGGGGGCGCGCTTGCCGCGATATTGATTGGCTATCTTCTCAATGGGCGCCTCAAGAATTGGGCGGTTGTGATCACCTTCCTGGCACTGCCGGTGTTGCTCGTCACCTTGGCAAAATCACCCGCGCAGCTCGTGATCATTTGCATCACGGTGTTCCTCCTGGGCTGTGCGGTGATTGCCGCCCAGGCATTTCTGTATGCGATGGCCCCCGCCGTTTACCCCACCAGCATTCGAGGTGTGGGCGTGGGTGCCGCGGTCGCCGTGGGAAGAATCGGATCGATCGTCGGACCCAAGCTGGGCGGCATGCTGAAGGCGGCGGGCCATTCGCCGTCGCAGTTGCTCATGGATTTGCTGCCGGTGGTTGTGGCCGGAAGCATTTGTGCCCTGCTCCTGGCGTGGGAAGTGCGGCGCGCTAAATCCTGACACGCTCTGTCAGGTATGCCGCGTATGCTGACCGCATGCATTTTCACTCGACGGAGAACAGCATGGACACTTGGACGAAGCCGGCGCTGCAAGCGGCGCGGGCAGGCTGGGCACTCGCGGCCGCGGCATTTTTACTCGGCTCACCCCGCCTGACGTCGGCGCAGGAAGCTTCCCCGCACGATGGACAGCGCGACTTTGATTTTCTCGTCGGCTCTTGGAAGATTCATTTGAAGCGGTTGGTACAACCGGAACATGGCGCCAAGCAATGGGTCGACTTGAACGGCACGGTGGTTTGCCGTCAAGTCTTTGACGGCCGCGCGGAAGTCGAAGAATTCAATGTCGAAAGCGCCGACAAGAAAATGCACATCCAAGGACTGGCGACGCGCTTTTACAATCCGACTTCGCATCAATGGAGCATTTGGTGGGCTAACGCCAAGGATGGCGCCATGTATCCGCCTCCCGTGATCGGTGAATTCAAGAATGGGCGCGGCGAATTCTATGACCAGGACATTCTGAACGGCAGGGCCGTCTTCACGCGCTTCGTGTGGACCGCGACCACCACGAGTTCGCCGCACTTCGAGCAGTCAGTCTCGAGCGACGGCGGCAAGAGCTGGGAATTGAACTGGGTCACCGACCAAATCAAGGACAAGCCGTAGTACCGCGGCACTGTTAAGTGCTGCTTGCCGCGCTCGCGGTGCTGCTTCGCGCCTGCAAGGCGATGGCGGTCAACGCCACGCCGCCGAACAACAAGTTGATGCCCACGATCAAACCGATCGCCCAGGCCGCCGTGCCGGGAAGACCGGCAAGGATGAGACCGGCGAGGATCAAGTCGACGATGCCGCTTAGCAGCATCATTTGCCATCGGGAAGTGGTTTCGCGTCGGTGAGCCAGGGCATACATGATGGAAACGACGCCTTCGACGGTGAGAAACGCGGTCAGCAGCAGCGTCAGCGTCAGCACCCCCGACAGCGGCCAAATCAATAAAACGATTCCCGCCACAATACCCACCACGGCGGATAACAAGGACCAGCCGAATCCCGGCGCTCCCCGTGTTTGAAATGTCATGACCAACCCCAGCACGCCGCTGAGCAAGATCAACCAACCGATGAAAATCTCTACCGTCACGGTTGCCAAGGGCGGCACGCAGATCGCGATCATGCCTAAAATGACCAGCACGATTCCTTCGATCAGAAAGAATTTCCAATGCGCGCGCAGGGAATTGGTAATCGCTTCGGGGTGCCGCACGTCTATTTTATCAGTTGACATGGTTCATGCTCCTTCAGCCCATGCGCTAATCTAGCACGCCCTTTCACCATTCACTATTAGGGACATGACGCATGCCTCCGGCACTCCCCAAACCGCAACTGCGGCTCTATCAAGAATGGCTGGCGACGCATCAGGGACTGACCTTCGAAAATTACAACGACCTATGGCGTTGGTCGGTAACGGATCTCGAGGCCTTTTGGCGCAGCATCTGGGCCTACGATGCGATCGAATCACCGACCCCGTTCGAGGCGGCGCTGTGTGTCGATCGCATGCCGGGTGCGGTTTGGTTCAAAGGGGCGCAGGTCAATTACGCCCGTCATGTTTTCCGCCACGCCGAAGCCGCCCATGCGGCCGCCCAACTTGCCATCGTCAGTGAGAATGAGCTGGGCGAGATCGGAGAAATGAGTTGGCCTGAGCTCAAGCGCCAGGTGTCCGCGGTTGCAGTGACCTTGCGCGGCCTAGGAGTCGAGCGCGGCGACCGAGTCGCAGCCTACCTGCCAAACGGTCCGGAGGCCGTGGTCGCATTTCTGGCCTGCGCGAGCGTCGGCGCAATCTGGAGTCTGTGTGCACCGGATATGGGCGCGCAGGCGATTACCGATCGATTCAGTCAAATCCAGCCCAAAGTACTCATCGCCGTGGATGGTGTCCACTACGCCGGCAAGCCCTCGGATCGCAGCGCCATGGTCATGCAGCTACTGGCCGCGCTGCCCACGCTGCATGCCAGCCTTGTGCTCGAAAGCCCATACGCCTCGCGACGGGTACCGGGCGCACTTAAGTTTAGCGACGCGATCTCGCGAACCGGACAGGAGGTCGATGAATTCGAGCCGGCGTGGGTGCCGTTCGATCATCCTCTCTGGGTGTTGTACTCGAGCGGTACCACCGGGCTGCCGAAACCCATAGTCCAAGGCCATGGTGGCGTGCTGCTCACGACCCTGGCGTCGGGTAAGCACACGGATATCGCCGCCAGCTACGCAGAGGAAACGCTCGGCGAGCGCTACCATTGGTTTACCTCCACCGGCTGGGTCATGTGGAACGGGCAAATTAGCGGCCTGCTGGGCGGCACGACGATTTGTCTCTACGACGGCAGTCCCTTCGGATCGAAGGAGCGTCCGGATTGGAGCGTGCTTTGGCGTTTCGCCGCCCGGCACAAGGTCACTTTCTTCGGCGCCGGGGCCGCTTTTTACGGTAACTGCATGAAGGCCTCGTTGCGTCTTTCCAGTTGCGGCGATCTCTCCGCTATTCGTGCGCTCGGGACCACCGGTTCGCCGCTGCCCGAAGAGGTGCAAATCTGGGGCACGCGGCAATTTGAAGCCATCGGCACGCCGCAGATTTGGTGGTGCAACATTTCGGGTGGCACGGACCTGGCGGGTACCTTTTGCACCGGCAATCGTGAACTCGCGCAAACGCCGGGGGAAATGCAATGCCGCCAGTTGGGGGCGGCCGTCGAGGCCTGGAATGAACAGGGCTTATCGGTGGCCGACGAGGTCGGTGAGCTGGTCTGCGTGCGCCCGATACCGGGAATGCCGCTGTATTTTTGGGGTGACCCGGATGGCCGGCGCTACCAATCCAGCTACTTCGACATGTTCCCCGGGATCTGGCGCCACGGCGATTGGATCAAGATCACACCGAGCGGCAGCTGCACAATCTACGGGCGCAGCGATGCCACGATCAATCGCCACGGCGTGCGCATGGGAACCAGCGAAATCTATGCCGCGGTGGAGGCACTCGCGGAAGTCACCGATTCGCTGGTGCTCGATCTTGAATACCTGGGACGAGAGAGCCGGCTGCTGCTGTTTGTGGTGTTGCGTCCTGGAATGATTCTCGATGATGTCTTGAAGTCAAAAATCGCCACCGCCATTCGAAGCAACTTATCACCCCGGTTTGTGCCGGACGAAATCATTCAAGCGCCGGAAATACCCCGAACCTTGTCGGGTAAGAAGCAGGAAGTGCCCTTGAAGAAACTCTTCCTCGGGCACCCGCCCGAGAAAGTCATCAACCGCGAAGTCATGGCGAATCCGCATTCCATCGACTGGTATTTGGCCGAATTCAGCCGCGGCCAATGTAGGGCATTTTCGTCGCCATGAGGGTCAGAAACTGCACGTTTGAGCTCAGCGGAAGACTCGCCATATGAACAACGGCATCGGCGACATGCCGTACGTCCATGGTCGGCTCTTCGCGCCAGGTGCCGTCCGCCTGCAGCGCGCCTTGCGACATGTGCGCGGTCATGGCGCTGGCGGCATTACCGATGTCGATTTGTCCGCAGGCGATATCGTAAGCGCGGCCGTCGAGCGACAGCGATTTGGTGAGACCGGCGATGGCGTGCTTGGACGCCGTGTAGGGTGCGGACATCGGCCGGGGCGTGTGTGCGGATATCGATCCATTGTTGATGATCCGGCCGCCTTGGGGCCGCTGCTCCTTCATCAGGCGAAATGCGGCGCGCGCGCACAGAAAAGCGCCGGTCAAATTCACTGAAATGACATCACTCCACTGAGCGAGGCTCAAGTCCTCGACCGGAATCTGCGGGGCCCCTGTCCCGGCATTGTTGAACAGCAGATCCAAGCGGCCGAACCTCTCCCGTGACGCGCGAAACAACGCCTCCACGGAGGATTCGTCGCGCACATCCGTCGGCACGGCCAGACAGGCGGAATCCTTCGGCGCCAGAGAGACCGTGCGCTCGAGCGTCTCTTGGCGACGCCCCGCGAGCACTACCGCATAGCCGGCGTGCAATAGGGCGAGTGCGCAGGCTTGACCAATACCGCTTCCCGCACCGGTCACCAGGGCAATCTTTGTTCGCTCCATACAGATACCTCCACCGCTTGGCAGTTCTCATGATTCGGGCATGCGCGCATGGTATAGAAAAGCCGCACAAATCCCATCCAATTGCGCGACAATGGCCGAAGGTCTCTCTCCAAAACGCCCATAACAGACGGAGATGAACATGGCTGAAAACGTCTATAAGGTCATTGAACTGATCGGCACCAGCACGGTGTCCTGGGAGAAGGCGGCGGCGGCGGCGATTGCCCGCGCCGGCAAGACGCTTCGGGACTTACGGGTCGCCGAGGTGGTCGAGTTGGATATCCAGCTCAAGGACGGCAAGGTCGAGGCGTACCGCGCAAAAATCAAGGTGTCCTTCAAGTACGAACGCGGTAAGTAACCTCCTAGCCCACTGAGTGCCGGCGCCGGGGCTGCGATTCGAAGGAGCTGAATCATGAAACTTCGATACAAGGTGCTGGGCGGCATCGCGATCCTGTTGGTGGGCGCGATCGCCGTGCTCGGCCTGGCGTTGAGCCACGATTCGACGTGCCCAGCGGCGCCGCCGCTGGCGGCCAACACGCCGTCGATGAAGGCCATCGTGTACCGATGCTATGGCACTCCCGACGTGCTGAAGCTGGAGGACATTGCCAAACCGATTCCCGCGGATGACCGCGTCCTGGTCAAGGTTCACGCGGCATCCGTCAATCCGTTGGACTGGCACTACATGACAGGCAAGCCGTACGTCATGCGCGTGGCGTCGGGGGTGGGTAAGCCCGACAGCGTCCTCATGGGCGCTGACTTTGCGGGCACCGTCGAGACGGTTGGGAAAAATGTTACGCGCTTCAAGCCCGGCGATGAAGTGTTCGGTGACCGGGACGGCGCATTCGGAGAATACGTGAGTGTCCGTGAGAATGGCGCGATCGCCTCAAAGCCAGGAAACATGACCATGGAGCAAGCCGCGGCTGTGCCCGTCGCGGGAATCACGGCCTTGCAGGCGCTGCGCGACAAGGGAAAAGTTCAAGCCGGACAGAGGGTGCTGGTCAACGGCGCATCCGGAGGCGTGGGCACCTTCGCGGTGCAAATTGCCAAGACGTACGGCGCCGATGTGACCGGGGTATGCAGCACGCGAAACGTGGAGATGGTCAAGTCCATCGGCGCCGATCACGTCATTGACTACACCAAGGAGGACTTCACCCAAGGATCGGCGCGTTACGACTTGATCATCGACAACGTCGGCAACCACACCCTGTCCGAGTACCGGCATGTGCTGACGCCGAACGGCGCGTTGGTCATGGTCGGCGGCCCCAGCGACAATTCCTGGCTCGGCCCTTTAACGACGTCGCTCAAGGCCTATATCGTTTCACCGTTCGTCAGTCAGAAGCTGATTTTCATGCTGGCGGACGCAAACCACGCTGACCTCGAAGTGTTGCGCGATCTGATGCAGGCCGGGAAATTAACTCCCGTCATCGATCGACGTTATCCGCTGGCTGAAACGGCGCAAGCCATCGCCTATCTCGAGCAGGGACACGCCAAGGGCAAAGTCATCGTCGCGGTCGATCAAAGCGCACCTTAGCCGTCGCGAAGCGGCCTGTATTTTGCAGCGGGGGCCTGCCAATAATAATGAGTTGTTCACTCATGGATGCTCAGCGGCTTTCCAACGGCATCGGCAACGATCTCGTCGGCACTGAATGGATAGCGATGCAGCTTTCTGTTCGAAAATTCCCGGGTTTGGTCGGCGTAGTAAGCCGACGCAGGGTCCGTCGACTGTGAATAGCTAAGCACCGCGTTCACGACAGGTCCCTTCTCATCGAAGCTCACCACTTGTATGTAACTCGAGCCATGGAAGGGCTCAAAGCCGCCGGGTACCGGTCGCGTAATCATCACGTTGAGCACGCCGCCACTGGGACCGCCGGAAATGGGAATCCGCTCTTCACCGCGTTGTGCGAATTGGATCTGGCTTAAGGGCGCATCCAGAGCGATCCCCAATTTCTTCAAAACCTCAGCGGAGTCCTTGAGATCATTCAGCACCGCCTCCCCCGCGGGACCCCCGATGGCCAGCGCGCGCGGCGTGTGGATCGGATCGCTCGGATCGAACGGCACCGTCCAGATATCGGGGCGGGCGGACAGCTTGCCCCAGAACGCGTTGAAGAGCATGGCGGCTTTGCTGTCGAGCTGCATCTCGCCATTCCACTTCGCGAGCGCCGCGCAAGCATCGGCTGGAGCGGTGGGGCGCCCGCAGAGCTCGAGCACCGCGGGCAAAACGAGTTGAGCGGCAAAATTCTTGTTGCTCAATATGGTCTGCTGGGCCAGATTCATATCGAACTTTTCCGACTTGAGCACCCGATTGATCTCTTGCAGGGCCGAGCGCGTGCGCAAATCCGGCAGGGCTCCGGGATCTTTCCCCAACATGGGCCCCGCCTCGCTCAAGCCCGCGGCGGGATTGGTCCAGCGGTAACTGTCATTGCTGTTCTGCACGTAGTCCCGCCGGTACAGCGTGACCATGTTTGCGGCAGGCAGCAGACTGCGCGCCGGCATGCCCGGTGCACTCTCCCAATTGCAGGTGGAGCGGCTGCCATCGAGCACATAGAAGCGCGGCAATTGCCCGGCGCGCTCAGTGACGGCACCGCAAGCCGCAAATCGCTCCGCCGAAACATTGGGTGCCGCGCTGATGTCCGCGTACAGCGCCTCACCGCTCCGATCCGCCGCCATGGTGTTGATGAAGGGAGCACCCAGATGGTGGGCGAGGGATTCGCGGATATCGCGCACCGAGCGCGCCCGCGCGATTCCGAGCCATAAATCTCCGCCGCGAAGATTGCCGTTATCGGCATCGGCAACGGCGTAGGCAGTCTTGCGAGTCCATGCATAGTCCGAATCGGGAATGGAAATCACCGGCCCGTAGCGGGTCGAGTAGAGCGTGCGCACGATCGGCGCACCGTCTTTGTTCTCGACGGTGACTTGGCGGCGAACCATGGCTTCTCGCCGGCCGTCGACCAGATACGCGGTCGGGTCCGACGGATCCAATGCCAATTTGAACAGCGTCATGTGCGCGGCTGTATCCACGGTATGCGTCCAGGCGACATTCTTGGTGAACCCAATGGCGACATACGGTTGGTTGATGATGGCCGCGCCGGCCACATCGAGCTTGCCCGGAATGGTGAGATGCATCTCATAAAAGCGGTTGGGGCCATTCCAGGGGAAGTGCGGATTTCCCACCACGAGGCCCGTTCCCCCGACAACCGCATCACGCCCGAAGGCCCAACCGTTGCTGCCGAATGCCGCGGACCAAGGAACATCCCCGACATCGGCAGGGGTCGACGCACGTCGTGAAAGCTTGTCCGTCGGCGGCGCGGCGTTCACGATCCGCGGGGCGACGCTCACGGACGAGAGCAGCATGGAGAAGCCGTTGATCGACTGCAGCACATCGTCCCGCGTGATCGCTTGAACCCAAGGCTGCCCCGCGCATTGCGCAGGCAGCTTGCCCTTTTGGTCTTTAACGAACCGGTTGTACCCAGCGACCCAACCGTCGATGAGGGCGCGATACTCCGGCGATCGCTGCGCAAAAATCGCACGCAACTGCGCGATGTCGGGTACCGAGCGATAGAATAGATCGCTGTCGATATTCTTGGCCGGCCACAAGCCGAGCAGTCCTTCGCCGTCCGCCCCAAAAAAAAGCGAACGTTTGCCCGCGGCGCTCACGTAGGCATCGGCCATCAGGCAGATATTGTCCTGCGCCTCCGCGTACGCGACGCCAAAACCCAACCCACCGAAATCCTGAGCCTTGATGTGCGGAATCCCGAAGGTTGTGCGTGTGATCGCCGCTTCATATTGCGCTGCCGCTTCAGCGGAAGCCGTGAGCAGGGCCGCAGCCCCCAACAAACCCATCAGGAGTGATTTGCAATTGGTTCGGATGGTCGGGTTCAAACGAATACCTCTTTTGTTCATCGATCTTGTGGCGAGGGCGCAAACGCATTGTTTCATCATTCCGGGAAATCGTGGTATAGATTCAGCAAACATGGACGCATGGAGCGCAAAATGAAGCATTGTTGGTGCCTGTTCGGCATTCTGGTTGCCGCTCATGCCTTCGCAGAGGCGCCATCCGGCCCCGCCATCGGAACCACCGCCCCGGACATCAAAGTCCGTAATCTCGTCACCTGGGAGGACATGACCTTAAGCAGCCAACGCGGCAAGGTCGTGATCGTGACTTTCTGGGCATCCTGGTGTGGACCTTGCAAACGCGAACTGCCGATTTTGGAGGGAGCTCAGCGTGCCATCGGCAAGGACCGACTCGTGGTATTTGCCGTGAACTACCGGGACAGACCGGAGGCGCTTGCCGCCATCAAGAAACCCGCGTCCAGCTGGCAAATCAATGTTATGACGGATCCTGGCGATCGGGCCGCCAGACAATATTCAATTTCAAGCATTCCACATCTATTCATGATCGGCCGAGACGGCAAAGTGATCGCCAATCACCTCGGTTACGGTGATCGCACCCTCGACGAATTGGTCGCCGACATCAATCGCGCGCTGGCGGAAACTACCCCCGCAGAATGAAAGCCGGCCACTCGCTCACCACCATCCGCGCCGCTTAAACCACAGGATCGGCACCAAGATACTGAGCGCAATGAGCGCCAGGCCGTAGGGATATCCCCACCGCCAGCTTAGCTCGGGCATATTGTGGAAATTCATGCCGTACATGCTGGCGATGAGTGTGGGCGGAACTCCCACCACCGACACGATCGTGAGCACTTTGAAGATGTCATTCTGCTCGGTGTTGATGAAGCCCAGTATTGCGTCCAACAGAAATTGCGTCTTTCCGGACAAATGCGCTTCGAAGTCGACCAGCGAGGCCAGGTCCTGTTGCGCCGTACTTAAGCGCGTTTTCTCCTGCGATAACCAATCTGCCGCCATTTTCAGCACATACCCGGTGATTCGCTGCAGACCCAACAAACTCTCGCGAATTCGTGACAGGTGATCTCCCGCTGTACCCACCGCGCTGAGGCTTTCGCGCAGCGCGCGCGAGGCGCGCTTTTGCCCTTTGGCAGACACTCCCTGCGGGCCAAATGCCTGCGCCGAGAGCGCGGCCAGTTCGCTGCTCAACTTCTCCAGCTTGTCAGCGTTGACATCCACGATGCCTTCGATGAGCGCAGCGAACACGGTGGCGCCGTCCGCGCACAGACCCTTGGCCACATCCGCTTCGACCTGCGTGAAGGCCTGAACCACGGAATATCGGATGGTGACAAGGAGTTCCGGGGAAAGAATAAATCCCAACGGTATCGGTGCGAAGCCCGCGGCCTCATCCTGCAGCGCCAGCGGCGTGCTGAGATACAGGATCTTTCCCTCGGCCCGTAAGCGGCTCGAGGTCTCGATTTCCTGCAAAGATTCCCGCGAAGGAACTCGGATACCGGACTGCGCAGACACGCGCGCGATCTCCTCCGGTGTCGGATCCAGCAAGTCAATCCAGAACGGCTTGGCGCTTTGTGAGCCCTCGAGATGTGCATTCAACATGAGTGCCGGCGGCGATCCCGCGTCTTGAAATGGATGACCCAAAGGCTACCACGAATCGCGGTATTGAAGCCCGGCCCCCTCGAGGCGCCCTCTCTTCTCAATCGCGACCAGATAGCGCGCTCAGGCGATCCAGAAGCGGCTTCCGGAATCGTCGGCTCAGCCGCAACCGATCACCTGATTGCAGCACAACCTCATAGTCGCCTCCATCCTGCAATTCCAGCTTATGAATCCTTTTGAGATTCACGATGATCGATCGGTGGATGCGCATGAACGTGTCCGCGTCCAAGTCTCGTTCCAACTCCAATAGCGTCCGCCGCAGTACGTGAGTGCTGGTGCCGATATGCAAACAGGCGTAGTAGGCCGCGGATTCGATCCAGTCCACGTCCGCGACATTCAAGAACTGAAGCTCGCCGCGAGTCTTGACCACCAAGCGCTCGGCGGTTGGCCGCCGCTGCGACGGATAGTGCGCTAGCTTGTCTTTGGCACG
>DATNKC010000201.1:0-2381 GCA_035603615.1 Steroidobacteraceae bacterium
GCTGCTCGCGCGACCCACGGCATGAATGGCGGGGAAGTTTGCGGCGAGCAGATCCTCCCCCACCCATTCCTTGAACCCGGCCTGATGGCGATCGGCCACCTGACGTGCCGCGGCAGCCAGTTGCGCGGGGCCGAAATCGCCGGCCGGGGTGTTGATCCAGTCGCGCGCCATGCGCAGCGACTCTGCGGCATTGGCGACGTATGCCATATCGGCATTTGGCGGCGGATCCAAGCTTGCCAATTCGCTTTTGGAGGAACGGTACCGATCGAAGCGATATGCGCCGTAAGCGAATCCCAGCGCCAACTGTGTGGCCTCGGCCGCAGTGAATTCTTGCGCGAGCCGAAAACGGCGCGTGGGCAGTCGTTCGGCCAATCCTGCCGCATGCCAAAGCGACAATTCTCCGAGCCGCTTGCCCAGTCCGGCCACGGCCGCGGCGAGGCCGCCATTCGCGTCCGGCAACAGCACCACGCGATGCTTCTCGCCTTTGAAGTTTTGTTCGACGAGCCACTGGCGTGCGAGCGGCGTTTGGCCTGTGCGCCAGCCTTCGATTTCGTCTTCGTATAGCAACCACAAGGGGGTTGGAAAATTACTGCCGAGATTCATGGAAACGAGTCCTCACGGGTGCGCGCCGATGCCTGGATTGAAGCGCATGGTATATTTTAACTCCACACGGACTGCAGGCGCACTCAAACTGGCGGGGTCGTCCTAATCCTTAAGTTCACGATTGGTTGAGGAGATTCGAATGCGTTTGTATTTCCAAAAGGACGTCGACAAAAAGGCTCTGCGCGGTGCGCGCATCGCGGTTCTCGGCTACGGCAGCCAGGGTCGCGCGCACGCGCTCAACTTGCGCGACAGCGGCTACGATGTGGTGGTCGGCGTCCGCAAGGGCGGCAGCTGGACGAAGGCCAAGAAGGATGGGCTGCAGGTCGCGGAGCCGGCCGCGGCCATCAAGGGCGCGCAATTGGTCGCCATGCTGGTCCCCGATATGACTCAAAAACCGCTGTATGCGGAACTGCGCAAGGGATTTGAGAAAGGCGCGACGCTGCTGTTCGCGCACGGCTTCAATATTCACTTCAAGCAGATCAAACCGCGCAAAGATCTTGATGTCGTGTTGATCGCGCCCAAAGGTCCGGGGGACCTGGTGCGGCGCCAGTACCAGCAGGGCCGCGGTGTGCCTTGCCTCCTGGCGATAGCTCAGAATCCCTCCAAGCGCGCCAAGCCCAAGGCGTTGGCCTATGCCGACGGCATCGGCGGAACCCGTGGCGGCGTGCTCGAAACCACCTTTGGCGAAGAGACGGAAACCGACCTGTTCGGCGAACAGGCAGTGCTGTGCGGCGGTGCGACGGAGCTGGTCGTCAAGGGCTACGAGACGCTGGTGGAAGCGGGCTATCAGCCCGCGGTGGCTTATTACGAGTGTCTGCATGAACTCAAACTGATCGTCGATCTGCTGCATGAAGGGGGCATCACGAAAATGCACCGCTTCATCAGCGAGACGGCGAAGTACGGCGACCTCACCCGCGGACCGCGCATCGTCAATAAGGCCACGAAAAAAGAGATGCGCAAGATTCTCACCGAGATTCAGCAAGGAAAGTTCGCGCGCCAATGGATTGCGGAAAACAAAGGCGGCCGGCGCAAGTACTCAAAGCTGCTCAAGGCGGATTTGAGCCACTCGATCGAGAAGGTGGGCGCGCAGCTGCGCGCTCGCATGCCCTGGCTGGAAGCGGGCTGACATCGGGTACGCATGAGGGCGCGCACGTTATTCGACAAGGTTTGGTCGGCGCATGAGGTGGTCGCCGAAACGCCCGACACGCCCGCCGTTCTGTACGTCGATTTGCACCTCATACACGAGGTAACCACGCCGCAAGCGTTCAGCATGCTCAAGGCGCACGGGCTGCCGGTTCGCCGGCCCGACCGCACGCTCGCGACCATGGATCATTCGACCCCCACCCAGAGCGCACAGGTATTTGGATCCGTGCCGATCAAGGTGGACGCCGCCGCAAAACAAGTGCGCCAGATGGAGCGCAACGCGGCCGAATTCGGCATCGAACTGTTCGGCATGCACGACGCGCGCCGCGGCATCGTACATATTATCGGTCCTGAACTGGGGATGACGCAGCCCGGCATGACCATTGTGTGCGGAGACAGCCACACGAGCACGCATGGCGCGTTTGGCGCCCTCGCCTTTGGGATCGGCACTACCGAAGTCGGCCATGTCTTCGCGACGCAGGCCCTTTTGCAACGCAAGCCCAAAAGCCTGGCCGTCAATATCGAGGGTGCGCTGCAGCCCGGCGTCACGGCAAAGGATTTGATTCTGGCCATCATTGGACAGATCGGCGTATCGGGCGGCACAGCCCATGTATTGGAATATCGCGGCTCAACCG
>DATNKC010000202.1:0-10300 GCA_035603615.1 Steroidobacteraceae bacterium
GGTTCGAGAGCAGAGAAAAGCTCCCTATAGGTAAGATGCTGAGTGACTACCAATAGATCAATGTCACTTTTTGCGGTGTCTTTATTCTTTGCCACAGATCCGAAGACAAACGCAGCCTCAATCTGCGAGGCGAGCGGAGCCAGGGATACCCGCAATACGTCCACCAACCCTGAGGTCTTCAGGATCAAGCCACGTAAGTCTGTGAAAACTGGAGAAGTTGGGTTGGCTTGATAGTGCTTCTGGTTACCTACACGCTTAACTGTCACCAGTGCGGCCGCTTCGAGCTGAGCCAGCTCGCGTTGCACCGCCCCAGAACCTGAGCCGGCCAGGGCGATCAATTCATTGGCGTAGAAGCTCCGCTCGGGGTTTCCAAATAAGAGGGAGAGGACACGCTGCTGAACTTTGGTGAAAAGCGCGTCGGCAATTCCCGAGCCGACGGCGATCTCGCCTGCTGCACGCGGCTTTTTAATACCCATATTAGGTATGATAGTACCCATTTCGGGTTCTATCAACATTGTTAGCGAGCTACCCCTTCAGCTCACCGTCAAAAACGGCAGCGAACCCAACAGTTCCGAGAGTCCGTTCCAAGCGACCTGGATGCCGATGCAAAACAGTAGGAACGCGGACAGGCGCACCACGATGGTAGTGCCCGTCTGGCCGATCCATTGGGCGAGGCGGGCGGAATTTCGATAAAACCCGTAGATCAGCACCGAGAGCAGCGCGGTCGCGGCGAGGGTCTCGACGAAAAACTCGAGTGACGACGCGTGGAAGCCGCTCGGTCGGCCGGCGCCCAAGGAAATCGCCACCGAAATGGTGCCGGGACCGGTGGTCAGAGGCATGGTGAGCGGGTAGAAGGCGAGCCGGCTTGGCGCGACATCAATGGACTTGGGCTCGGGTGTTTCAGTGCGGCGCTGCTCGGTGACATCGGGGGCGTTGAGCATGCGCCAACCGGCGGCGGCGACGATGATGCCGCCGGCGACGCGCAGCACCGGCAGCGAGACGCCGAAGAAACCCAGCACGTAGGCGCCGATGTACAGCGAGGCGGCGACGATGACGAACGAGTAGATCGCGACCCAGCGCGCGGTGGCGGCTCGGTCCTTGTGTTCGAGTTCGCGCGTCGCGCCAAAAAAGATGAACGCACCGGACAAGGGATTGACGATGGAGAAGAGCGCGGTGAAGGCCAGCAAGAAGGTCGAGAAGGACAGCGCGTGCATAGGTGCGGATTCTACTGTGCGGCGGGTTCCGCAATGGAAGCCTGCGCGCCGATGGCAGGCTGCGTCGCTTTGAGAATCGCCTGCACCAAGCGTTGCGATGTGTAGCCGGCGGCATAGGGCGTTAAACCTAAGCGCACGATGACCAGCTGGCGCGACTTGATGATGCAGACGCTTTGCCCGTCGTGGCCCGACATCCAAAAGGCATCCGCCGGAATGCCAAAGGCGGCGTCCGGATTCACGCCGGGCGTCACGGCGTCCGATCCCCACAGCCAGGTCTGACCCTTGCCGTACTGGCCGTGGGATGCTTCCACGGGCGTGGCCATCATGGCGACGTAGCCCGGGGGGAGCAATTCCTCCCCCTGCCAAACTCCATCTTGCAGCAGGAACAGTCCATAGCGGGCCCAATCGCGCGCCGTGGCATACATATAAGAAGAGCCCACCAGGGTTCCGTGTTCGTCTGGCTCGATCGTCGCGGTAGTGATCCCAAGCGGATTGAAGAGCCGGCCTTTAATGAAAGTTGGGAGGTCATGCCCCTCGGTTGCGCCGGGTTGCGCCAACGCCTCTTTCGCAATGCGCGACAAGATGACAGCTGTGCCGCTGGAATAAAGCCACTCCTCGCCCGGCGGATGCGCCAAGGGTGGCGAACGCGCAAAACCGGCCATGTCGGGTTGCAGGTACAACATGCTGGTTACGTCCGATACCGCGCCGTAGGCCTCGTTCCATTGCAAACCGCTCGACATGGCGAGCAAATCCTTCAAGCGAATTTTCTCGCGGCCGTCGTTACCGGGCCAGAATCCGGCTTGATCGAGGGACAACTTGCCATCCTTGATGAGCATGCCGACGACGCCCGCCATCACGGTCTTGGTCATGGACCAGCCGAGCAGCGGCGTATTGGGTTCAAAGCCAGGACCGTAATGCTCGCCCACGATTCGACCGTGATCGACCACGACGATGGCCCGCGCGCCGGGCCCCGCGAGCAGCGGGTCTTTGATCAGCGCATCGATCGCCGCACGGGTTTCAACCGCTGCGCCGTCCGGCCAAGGGGCGGTGGAAAAGGCTGAAGGCGGGACGGGCGCGACCGGCGGCACGGGCGGTCCAATGCGCGTCATTGAATTGAGTTGCGACGGCGCCGAAGCATCGAGATTGCCATCCGGCAGCACCGTGCATCCGTGACCCGACCGGTACTGGGCCAGGCCATCGCCGATCAGGCCCAAAAACCCCGCGCGCACCACGCCGCGCTCGCGGTCCACGGAGACCCGCATGAGCTTGAGAATCGAAATGCCCGGCGCCTGCACATCGACGCGCAGCACCTCATCGGGATCGCGCCCGGCGAGAAATACATTGGAGCAGACGATTTTGGCCGAGTAGTTCGCGCCCACGCGCAGCAGCGCCGGGGGCTTGAACCACAGCAGCGCGGCGAGCACGATAATGAGCAGCAACAGCACGCCGAGAATCCTTCGCAATATTTTCATCGAATTACCAGTTGAGTCCGGCCATGAGCGCCGCGTAAGTGTTGATGCCATCCCACAGATTCTGCAGCCTCAAGTTTTCATTCGCGGCATGCTGGTTGTTGTCGTGATTGACGATCGGCAGACAAATGATCGGCGCGCGGAACACATCGGCGAACATGTACAGCGGCACGCTGCCGCCGGCCATGGGCAGCACCACCACCGGCGCGCCGGCGGCTGCGGAAGCGGCGGCAATCACCGCCTTGGCGGCAGGCGAGGACATGTCGGAGCGCAGGGCCGGATAGCCGGTATCCCACTTCAGCTTGATGATGCGCGGGTGACTCAAACGTGCCGCGAGATCAGGATCCTCTGCGAGGACGGTCCAGCCCCGGGCGGTCAAGAAATGTTCGACCGCGGCGCGCACCGCGGCCGGCACTTGATCCGGAACCAAGCGAAAGTCCAAGGAGATGACGGCGGTGGTCGGGATGGCATTCGCGGCCGCGTCGCCGACTAAACCTGAGCGTATTCCGCGGATGTTGAACGCCGGGCGCATCAGGCTGGTAGGCAGGTCTTCGCTACTCTCGGTACGGCCGATGCCGAATTCCTGCTTCAGCGCATCACCGACCGGCGGCAGATTTTTGAGTGCCGCCTGCTCCGCCGGCGTGATGGCGCGCACGCCGTCGCTGAAGCCGGGGATGAGGATGCGGCCGTTGTCGTCGCGCATTTGCGCCAGCAGCGTCGCCGCCATCGCCGCGGGGTTCGGCACCCAGTTGCCGTAGTGGCCGTCGTGCAGCGCGCGCAGCGGTCCGTAAATCGTGGCCTCGACGCCCATGACGCCGCGCGCCCCGAAGTACACCAGGGGGCGGCGTGTCTGATGCACGGGCCCATCGCCGATGAGAATGAGATCGGCATCCAAAAGCTTTTGATTCTCACGCAGCGCGTGGCTTAGGTGCTCGGAGCCGGCCTCTTCCTCGCCCTCCCAGAGCACTTTGATGTTCACCGAGGGCGCGTTGTGCGTGGCTTTGAGGGCATCGAAGGCGGCCAACAATGCGGCAATCGAAGCTTTGTCGTCGCTGACCGCGCGCCCGAACAGCCGCCACTCCGGATCGAAGGGCGGCAGGGCCTTTTTCCAATCGACCTCGCGCGGCGCATCGCTTAAGGCATGCTCGCGCATCACCGGCACAAAGGGATCTGAACTCCATTGCGCGGGCGTCACCGGTTGACCGTCGTAGTGGGCATAAAAGAGCACGGTACGCTTGGCCGTCGACGTCATTAATGATCCGAATACCGCCGGCGGCGAATTGGTTCCCGTGGAGAGCAAGGACACCGCAAATCCGCGTGATTTCAGTGCGGCTTCGAGCGCATGCGCGGTGGCGGCGAGGCCGGACGGATCCGCCGCGATGCTCTTCAAGCGCGTGAGCGCGTCGATCTCGCCCACGATCTCGGTTTCGTGCGCCAGCCGGTACTGCTCAATCTGGGAGCGCAGGTCGGCACCAGACGCGAGCGATGCGAGGAAGATCGATGCGGCACAGGCGATGCGAATGATAAGCGCCATTATTTAGTTGTTCCCTTTGGACGCGCGCGGCTGTCTCAAGTATCTTAACAAGCTTAAGGCACAGGACGAGGCCTTTGGGTTGGACAAGGTGAGGGATGAAAAATCTAAAGCCTTTAGGTTTCGCCTTAGGCGTTGCGATCTGGAGTTTTGGAGCTACGGCCCGCGCAGCGCCCGCCGACCTGCAGTTCAGTCAGGTCGTCGATGATTTTGTCTTCGGCACCCTGGCGCTCTCGCCGGTGACGGCGAGCACGGTGGGCTACCACAAGCATCACGGCGAGATGCTCGAAGACGAACTGGATGATTTTAGCGCGGCGGGTATCAAGGCGCAGATCAAGTTGCAGCGCGACATCGAAGCGCGCATCGAAGATCTCGATGCCAAGGCGCTGAACGCCGAGCAGCGCGCCGACATCGAAGTCATGCGCGATGCCATTTCTGCCACTCGGCTCGATGTCGAGGAGGTGCAAAGCTACCGGCATAACCCGACGATCTATGTCGAACTCGTCGGCAATGCCCTTTACACACCCTATGTCCTGCACTATGCGCCCGCCGACGAGCGCTTCAAGCACATTATTCAGCGCCTGATCCGGATTCCAGAGTTGGTGCGCCAGGCCGAGCAGAATCTTGGCGATTCGCCGGAGATCTGGAACAAGGTGGCACGCGAGGAAAACACCGGCAACATCGATCTCATCGACGGCGTGCTGCGCACCGCATGCCCTAAGCCCTTAGGCAAAGACTACACGCAGGCCGCCGAGCCTGCGCTCATCGCGCTGCGCGCGTTCAACGAATTTCTCGACGGCACGCTGTCGAAAAAGACCTCCGACTGGCGCTTAGGCAAAGTGCACTACGCCAAGAAGTTCAGCTACGTGCTGGCGACCGGCAAGACTCCCGATGCCCTGCTGAAAGAAGCGGAAGCGGACCTTATCAAGACGCGCGATGAGATGGTGCAGCTCGCCGCGCCCAAGTCCGTCGAGCAGGCGCTGGCCGAGGTGGCGCTGGCGCACGCAACCCCGCATACCTACATGGCGGCGGCCAAACAGACGCTGGCCACCGCGACGGCCTTCGTCAAAGCCAAGGACTTGGTGAGCTTGCCGCCGAACTCGAACCTGCAAGTGATCGAGACGCCGATGTTCATGCGCGGCGTCTACGGGGTTGGGGGATTCGATCAAGCGCCGGCGCTGGAACCTAAATTAGGCGCATTTTTTTGGATAACGCCGATCCCCGAGTCCTGGCCGCAGGCGCGCATCGATTCGAAGCTGCGCGAGTACAACGACTCGGGACTCGCACACCTGACCGTGCACGAGGCGATGCCGGGACACTATGTCCAGGCGGAATATGCAAACGAGGTGCAGCCCCGTTCGCGGCGGCTGCTGCGCAGCATCTATGGCAACGGTCCGTATGTGGAGGGCTGGGCGGTGTACACACAGCAGCTCATGGCCGATCAAGGTTTTTTGAGCAACACACCCGGCTACCGCCTGACACTGGCGAAGCAAAAGCTGCGGGTGCTGGCCAACACCATCTTGGATGTGCGGCTGCAAACCATGGAAATGAGCGATGCCGAAGCGCTGGATCTGATGACCAAGGGCACGTATCAAGAAATGGAAGAGGCCACCGCCAAGCTGCAGCGCGCCAAACTGTTGTCGTGCCAATTGCCGACTTACTACGCCGGCTACAAAGGCTGGCTGGCGGTACGCGAGCACTATAAGAACACCCATGGCGATGCCATGACCTTGAAGCAGTTTCACGAGGCGGCTCTGCGCGAGGGCGCGGTGCCGCTGCCCGTGCTCGATGAGCTATTAAATTAGCGCGCATTAAGTCCATTAACTTAAGACGCTTTGACTTATAAAGTCCGCTGACTCAACCAAGCGGCGGGTCAAAGGATTTGGCGCGTTTTAAGCAAAATAAAATGTCGCTGCGCGGTTACGTCGGTTATTGCCGACATGTTTTGGCGTGGCTTGCCCCCGTACCATGACGCCTCAAATATTCACAGTTAGGTGCCAAGCGTGACCAGTCTGACCTATGCCGCCGAGGCCGCTTCGAGCAAAACGCTGGAGGCGTTGGCTCAAGTCATTCGAGCGTTGGCGCCGGAAGTATCCGGCGTCTCGTTCCATGATTTCGCGGCGGACACGCTGTGGATGTCCGAGGATTTCATCCTGCCGGAGGACTATCAATTGGTGGAAGACTCGCTCTCCAGCGATTCCGGCGGCAATCTCGATATCTCCTATGCACCGCGCGAGGACGGCAATTATTCCCTCGCCATTCCGGTGCGCGACTCGCAAGGTTCGGTCAACGGGGCGGTGCGTCTGAGCATCGATGCCTCGATCAAGGACACGCGCACGGATGAGTCGCTGGAGCAAAAACTGGCGCCGGTGTTCGTGTGCCTGTCCGCGGAATTCGAGCGGCGCCAAGGATTTCCCCTGCTGATCAGCGAGGACACACTGGAAGGCGCGCAGATCGAAAATGCGCTGCACGCCGAACGCTTCGAGTTGTTCCTGCAGCCGATCTGCTCGCTGCACGACAATGTAAGCCTGGCGCACTTCGAAGTGCTGCTGCGATTGCGCACCGCCAACGGCGCGCTGATTGAGCCGAAAGAATTCCTGGCGCGCGCCGCGCAGCAGCGGCTCATGCCGAACATCGATCGCTGGGTGGTGCGCACGCTGCTGGTGTGGCTCACGGCCAACCGCAAGCTGTGGGCGCGCGTGCCCTCGGTGTTCTCCATCAATGTATCGTCGCAATCGATGACCGACGACAGTTTCGTGACCTTCGTCGAAGCCTGCGTGAAGAAAAGCGGACTGCCGCCGCAGGCGCTGTGCTTCGACATCACGGAACGATTCGCGGCCTCCGGCAGCATCAGTGTGGCCGAGTCCATGAAGCGGTTGGAGGCGTTAGGCTGCGAGGTCGCGCTGGATGATTTCGGCGCCAACCCGCCCGCCTACGGCTATCTTCGATCCATCCCAGCGCACTATTTCAAAATCGACAGCTCCTTAGTGGAGGCAGCGCCGACCGACCGCATCGCACGGGCGATGATTTCCGCCATCGTGCGCATGGCGAGCGATCTCGGCGTGCAGACCGTGGCGGAATCGGTGGAGTCGGATATGGAGCTGCAGGCCGTGCGCTCCCTAGGGGTCGACTATGCGCAGGGCTATTTATTGGGGAAGCCCAAGTCCCTCACCGGCTACGATTTCGCCACCGGTCAGGTCAATTGAGGCGCTTTCGCGTCACCACACGCGGACGCGATCGTCCGGCTTAAGGTAGAGCTTCTCCCCGGGCTTGACCGCGAACGCTGCGTACCAGGCGTCCAGATTTCGCACCGTGTAGGAACGGTACTGTGCCGGCGCATGGCCGTCGGCGATAATCTGCGCGCGCAATGCGGCATCGCGGATCTTTCCGCGCCAACTTTGCGCGAAGCCTAGAAAGAACAATTGATCGGCATCGAATCCCGACAGCTGCGCCGGCGGCGCGCCCTGGGTCGCGAGCCGGTAGGCGTCGTAGGCGACGTTCAATCCCGCCACATCGGCGATGTTCTCACTCAAGGTTTGCTCGCCGTTGACGTGCAGGTCCGGAAACGGTTGGTAGGTATCAAACTGGGCGGCCAGACGTGCGCCCGAGGCACGGAAGTGCGCGAAATCGTTCGGCTGCCACCAGTTGCGCAGACGGCCCTGCGCATCGAAAAGCGCCCCCTCATCATCGAAACTATGGCTGATTTCATGGCCGATGGTGGCGCCGATCGCGCCATAATCCATCGCCAGAGCCTGCTCGGGATCAAAATAGGGCGGCTGCAGCACCGCGGCGGGGAAATTGATGGCATTCATCGCCGGCAGGTTCACCGCATTGACCAATTGCGCATTCATGACCCATTCGGAGCGCTCGACCGGCTGGCCTAACTTCGCAAGCTGGCGCCGATACGCGTAGAGATCGGCGCGCGACCAGTTGCCAAAGGCGGCGCCGCGGGCGATTTTCAAGCCCTCGTAGGAGCGCCAGTGATCCGGATACCCCACGCCAATTTTTAAGGCCTTGAGCTTGGCCTTGGCGACCAACTTGGTTTGTGGCGCCATCCAATCGAGCCGATCGATGCGCGCCTCGAAGGCCGCCAAGAGGTTATGCACCATGGCTTCGGCGCGCTTTTTCTGCTCGGGCGAGAAGTACTTGCCCACGTAGAGCTTGCCCACCGCATCGCCGAGATAGGCGTCGCAGGCGGCGACGGCGCGCTTCCACCGTGGGCTCAGTTCCGGCGTGCCCCTGAGCACGTGCTCATAAAAGGCAAAATGTTCATCGACGAATTTTTTGGGTAAGTAGGGCGCGGCATCCTCGAGCGCATGGAACTTCAAATAATCCTTCCAGGTGTCGAGCGATTCGCTCGCGATGAGCTTCGAGAGGCCAATGAGCGCGCTCGGCTGCCAGACCACGAATTCGTTCTGGGCGGACAAGCCCGCGGCGGAGAAGAAGGCACGCCAATCAAGGTCCGGCGCCTCGACGGAAAATCGCGCCCGGTTCCAGTGATTGTTGCCGGCCTCAATTTGTTCCGATGCGGCCCGCGTCCAGTGCACCTCCGCCATGCGCCGCTCGAGCTCGAAGATTTTCGCGGCACGCTTATCCGGCGCGTCGATACCGGCCGCATTGAGCACGGCGGCGATATGCGCGACGTATTGCGACCGGATCGCAGCCATCGCGGAGGAGGTGCCCAAGTAGTATTCCCGATCCGGCATCGCCAATCCGCCCTGCACCAGGAAGGGCATGTAGCGTTCGGGGTCGTTCAGATCCTGCGCCACCCACAGCCCGAGAAGATGCGGTGTATGCAGGTTGGTGTTGTTCAATATGTCCACGTCCGCACGCACGGTTTCGCCCAGTGCGGCCGCCAGTTCGTTGCGGCTGAAGATGCCGTCGATGCGCTCGAATGCCGGCTGCATGACTTTGAGTCCCTGGGATTCGATCGCGGCCTCATCCAGGAAGCTTTCGTAGAAGTCGCCGATTTGCTGGGCCTCGGACCCGGCGCGCGCGCGTGACGCCGCGGCTGCCTTGAGCAGATCATTGACGCGTTGGGCGGTGAGCTCGGCCAAAATGGCGCCGTTGCCATAGCTGCTGCGATCCGCGGGAATCTCCGTGGCGTTGATCCAAGCGCCGTTGGCGTAAGCATAGAAGTCATCGCCCGGCGCGACCTTCACATCCATGCCGGCAAGATCCGGGCCGTGCACTTGCGCTGCGGCAACCCCGGCCAGTAGAAGCCCTAAACTTAGAAATCGGTGCATTGTTTTACCAGTTGGGATTGGGAAGTTCGCTGAACACTTCTCGCAGCGCAAACCCCCAGCGTTCGCGGATCATCTTGAAGTACTCATTGTCCATGTCGATGCTGATGTGGGTCGAAAGCTTGAATTCGTCGCGCTTGATGATGCACAGGTCCAGCGGTGGCCCCACCGACAGATTGGAGCGAATGGTGGAGTCCATGGACACCAACGCGCACTTGGCGGTCTGCGCCAAGCTGCTGCTGCGGGTAATCACCCGGTCGATGATCGGCTTGCCGTACTTCGATTCGCCGATCTGAAAGTAGGGGGTGTCGATGGACGATTCGATGAAGTTGCCGGCGGAATAAATATGAAACAGGCGCGGCTCCTCGCCCTTGATCTGGCCGCCTAAAATGAAGGTGCCGTTGAATTCATAGCCATGCTCGCGCAGGTCCTCGGCATCGCGCTCATGGATCTCGCGCAGCGCATCGCCGACCACGCGCGCGGCATTGAACATGTTAGTGGCGCTCAAGAGGCGGGTGGATTGCTGCACCTCGTCGGGCGCCTCGAGTAAGTTGATCACCGCTTGGGTGATGCCTAAGTTGCCCGCCGACATCAGCACCAGCACGCGGTCGTGGGCGTGCTGGAAGGTGGCCATTTTCCGAAACGTATTGATCTGGTCGACACCGGTCTCGTGATGAGCACATTGGCTTCCATTTTCTCGCCGCCGCCGCCTCGGCGCATGCCGCGCACGGGCGCCGCGTCCAAGTAGTCGCGGCCGACCGCGAGGCGGCAATAGGTGCGCACCGCGGGACGCGTGTGCGTGACGTCCATGCTCTGCCAGCCGATTTCCGGACCCAGCCAGGC
>DATNKC010000203.1:0-4913 GCA_035603615.1 Steroidobacteraceae bacterium
GAGTTGCGCACCCCGCTCAACTCGACTCTGATACTGGCGAAGCTCCTGGCCGACAACAAGGACGGCAATCTGACGCCGGCCCAAGTGAAATTTGCCAAAACCATTACCTCTGCGGGCAATGATCTGCTTGCGCTCATCAACGATGTGTTGGATCTATCGAGAATCGAGGCCGGCAAGGTCGAACTCGCGCCCGAGCAAATCTCGGTGGCTGCCACGGTGGAATCGCTCGTCAAGACATTTCAGCTCACCGCCGAGCAGACTCATCTGCGCTTCTCCTGGGTGGTCGAGCCGGGAGTGCCTGAGCAGATTGAGACGGATCCGCAACGACTCGGGCAGATCCTCAAGAACTTGCTGTCGAATGCCTTCAAATTTACCGAGAAAGGCGAGGTCGCAATGCGGGTGTTCTCACCGCAGAGCGGCACCGTGGCCTTCGCGGTGCGCGACACCGGCGTGGGCATTGCGCCACATCAGCAAGAGGTGATTTTCGAAGCATTTCGGCAGGCAGACGGCAGCATCCATCGCAAGTTCGGCGGCACCGGCCTGGGTCTGTCGATTTCGCGCGATTTGGCGGCCCTGCTGGGCGGGGCAATCAGCGTGCAAAGTGCCCTGGGCGAGGGCAGCGTGTTCACCTTGACGGTGCCGCAGGCGTTCACCTCCGGCACACCGCTACCGGAGAGGCGGCCGGCTGCAGTGCTGAAAACCCCTGAGAAAAAGCCTGCGCCGCAAGCGCCGGCAGTGGCGGCGGCGACAGTACCGGAAGATGATCGCAACGCGATCACGCCGGGCGGCCGAGTCATTTTACTGGTCGAAGACGACCCCGCGTTCGCGATGATTTTGCGCGATCTGGTGCACGAAATGGGCTTTCAATGCGTTGCTGCGGCATCCGCCAACGAGGGACTCATTGCCGCCGGGCAGTATCTGCCGAGCGCAATCCTCCTGGACGTGAACCTGCCCGATCATTCCGGGCTCGGCGTGCTCGACGCCTTGAAGCGCGATCCGCGCACGCGGCACATCCCGGTTCACATGATCTCGGTCTCCGACTACAAACGCGAGGCACTGGAACTGGGCGCGATCGGCTACGCGTTGAAACCGGCGAAGCGCGAGGAGTTGGTCGAGGTGCTGCGGCGCTTGGAAGCCAAGTTCTCGCAAAGTGTGCGGCGGGTACTGATCGTCGAGGACGACGCGCGTCAGCGGGAAAGCGTGCGGCAACTGTTGAGCAACGCCGAGGTGCAAATCACGGCAGTCGCGAGCGCAGGCGAAGCGCTGGACCATCTCAAGGACACCACTTTCGATTGCATGGTCCTCGACCTTAACCTGCCGGATCTGAGCGGCTATGATCTGTTGGAAAAGATGTCGCAGCAGGAAGATGTGGGATTTCCGCCGGTCATCATTTATACCGGGCGCGCCCTGGACCGGGAGGAAGAGCAGCGGCTGCGCCGTTATTCCAAGTCGATCATCATCAAGGACGCACGCTCGCCGGAGCGGCTCTTGGGCGAAGTCACGCTGTTCCTGCACCAGGTGGAAGCCAAATTGCCGCCCGAGCATCAGCAGATGCTCAAAACCGCGCGCGACCGAGAGAGCATGCTCGAGGGCCGCCGCGTGCTGATCGTCGAGGACGATGTGCGCAATGTGTTTGCCTTGTCGAGCGTGCTCGAGCCCAAAGGCATCACTGTGAACATCGCGCGCAACGGCCGTGAAGCGCTCGATGTTTTGGCGCGCTGCTCGCAAGACGCGGCGACGCGCATCGACTTGGTGCTGATGGACATCATGATGCCGGAGATGGACGGCCTGACGGCCATGCGCGAGATCCGCAAACGCGGCGAGTGGAAAAATCTCCCCATCATCGCGCTGACGGCGAAGGCCATGGCCGACGATCATGACAAGAGTCTGGCGGCCGGCGCGAACGACTACATTGCCAAGCCCCTGGATGTCGAGAAACTGCTGTCGTTGGTACGCGTATGGATGCCGAAGTAAGCGATGCGAAAACCTCGGGACGGGAGTTTGACATCGAGTTCAAGCTCCTGATTGACGCCATTTATCACATGTATCATTACGATTTCCGCGGATACGCCATGGCGTCGTTGCGGCGTCGCATGCGGGCGGCAATGAGCCGATTCAATTGCCGAACGCTGTCGCAGCTGCAAGACAAGGTGCTGCACGATTCCACCGTTTTTCCGGCGCTATTGGATTTTCTCACCGTGCAAGTGAGCGAAATGTTCCGCGACCCGGGCTATTTTCTGGCGCTGCGCGAACAGGTCGTGCCCTTGCTGCGCACGTATCCGTCCCTCAAGGTGTGGGTCGCCGGCTGCAGCGGCGGCGAGGAAGCGTACTCGCTCGCAATTCTCCTTCGGGAGGAGGGACTGCTGTCGAAAACCATCATCTATGCGACCGACATCAATTCGGGAACGCTGCAAAAGGCGGCGGCGGGGGTCTATGAGGTGCAGCGCATCGCGGGCTTCACGGCCAATCACCATAAATCAGGCGCCCGCTCGTCGCTCTCCGATTACTACACCGCTGCCTATGGGCGCGCTGTTTTTGACAAGTCGCTGAGGGACCACATCGTTTTTTCCGATCATAGCCTGGCGACCGACAGCGTATTCGCGGAAGTGCAGCTGGTGTCCTGCCGCAACGTACTGATTTATTTCAACCGCGCTCTGCAGGACCGGGCGATTGGATTATTTCGCGACGCTCTGTGCCGCCAGGGATTCTTAGGTTTGGGGGCGAAGGAATCGATACGCTTCTCCTCTCACGCCGGCGCTTTCTTGGATTTCGTAGCGACAGAACGAATTTTTCAGAAACGGGCTGAACTGTGAATCTTTCAGGACGTCTGGACGCGGTCGTGATTGGCGGCTCCGCGGGAGGCATCGAAGCGCTTAGCGTGCTGCTGCCCGCGCTTCCTCCGGGGTTGCGCCTGCCGGTGTTCATCGTGCTGCATCTGCCGCGCGACCGACCCAGCGTGCTGGCCGCAATATTTGCGCGAAAGTGCGCGCTGCCGGTTCGCGAGGCGGAAGACAAGGAGGAAATAGCGCCCGGCACGGTGTATTTCGCCCCGAATAATTATCATCTGCTCGTCGATAACGGTGCGCAACTGTCGCTCTCGGCCGACGAGCCGGTGCACCATTCCAGACCCTCGATCGACGTCCTGTTCGAGTCGGCGGTGGAAATCTATCACGAGCGTCTTCTGGGGATCATCCTCAGCGGCGCGAACGAGGACGGCGCCGCGGGCCTCGCTGCGATTCATGACGCGGGGGGCGTTACCGTCGTACAATCCCCGCAGACGGCGCGCGCCGCCCAGATGGCGTTGTCCGCCCTGAAATTGCGGCCCGCGGACTGCGTCTTGCCGCTCGATGAGATCGCGAAAATGCTGCGCACCCTGGACGCCGACGGCTATCCTAAGCGGATGAACTGAACATGGATACCCCGACGCTCGCTCCCATCAAATGCCTCCTGGTCGACGATCTCGAGGAGAATTTGCTTGCGCTGTCGGCCCTCCTGGCCCGCGCTGATGTCGAGATCTTGACGGCGCGCTCAGGCTCGGAAGCGCTGGAACTGCTGCTGGTGCACGAGGTGGCGCTGGCGTTTCTCGATGTGCAGATGCCGGATATGGATGGTTTCGAGCTCGCCGAACTTTTGCGCGGCAGCGAACGCACCCGGCGCATACCGCTGATTTTTGTCACCGCGGGGGCGCGCGAGCAGCATCGTCTATTCAAGGGGTATGAACTCGGTGCGGTCGATTTTATCTACAAGCCCATAGAGCCGCACATTCTCAAGAACAAGGCCGAGGTGTTCTTCGAACTGTATCGGCAGCGCCAGGCGCTCTCCGCCGAACTCAATGACCGAACCGAAACGCTGCGTCTCAATGAAATGTTCACCGCCTTGCTCGCCCATGATTTACGCAGTCCGTTGAGCGCGATGCTGGCGTCGGCGCGCTTACTGCAGCGCCGTACCCAGGATCAGGCCGCGCTCGAGGCGGCGGGGCGCATTGTCGCGAGCGGCAATCGCATGGCGCGAATGATCGAAGACATGCTCGACTTGGCGCGCGCGAGGTTGGGCGGCGGCATTCTCGTCAAGCGCGAAGCGGCGGATTTCAAGGCCCTGGTGGAACGATCATTGCGCGAGCATCAGGCGGCCGCACCCGAGAGGCCAATCGAGGCCAGCTACGCGGGGGATTTCGCCGGCTTCTGGGATCCAGAACGCATCGCGCAGGTGGCTTCGAACCTAATCGGCAATGCGCTCAAACACGGCACCCCGGAGGGCGCAATTCAAGTGCGCCTGGACGGCAGCGACTGCGATCACGTGACTTTGGTCGTGAAAAACGGCGGCACCATACCGCCTGACATCGTGCCGTACCTATTCGATCCGTTTCGTGGTGGACAACGTCAAACCGGCCGCGGCGATGGACTGGGCCTTGGCCTATACATTGTTTCGCAGATCGTCCAGGCGCATGACGGGCGCGTGGATGTGAAAACGGGAGAAGGCGAAGAAACCGCCTTTCACGTCCGATTGCCGAGGGCTAGCTCGGCACAAGATCGCTGATGAGCGCTTCGATTTCCGGGGCCTCGAATGGTTTGATGATGGCGCGAACATTGGCGCCCCAGTTATCGAGTCCAAAATCCAGCGCATAGCCCGACGCAATGATGATCGGTAGGCGAGGCTTGAGAGCCAAGATATTGCGCGCAAGGTCGATACCCGACATGACGGGTAAACTGACGTCGGTGATGACGACATCGAAGGCGTTTGCGCGAAACTCCTCCAGCGCTGTTTCGGCGTCCGCGCAGGCAACGATCTGCCGTTGCTCCTGCGCCAGCAGTTCGGCGGTCACTTCACGCACCAGCTCATTGTCCTCGACGTAGAGAATCTTCAATGCGTCTTTTGCACCAGCCATAGGCCGGGCTTGCCCTTGGGGTTTAAGC
>DATNKC010000204.1:0-2558 GCA_035603615.1 Steroidobacteraceae bacterium
TTGATCGCGGCAAACTCCGGCACCTGCAATCCTCCAGCCATCAGGTCGACTTCGAAATACTCCGCCTTGATGCCAAGATATTTAACGAGCGCCAGGACCCGTCGTGGGGCCTGTGCCTTGATCCAATATATTTTCATGTCAGGTGTCCTCATTCCTCTTGCCGGATTCCAAATATCGCAGGAACCACTCCTTGAGTGCCTCGCAGCGTGCAATGAACAGCCGGCTCAGGTCAAAGCTCAGCGTCCCGATCGCAGTCGCCGTGGTTGTCGCAGCCGCCGCAGTCAGGACGGCGGATGTTGCGCATAGTGGGCACATCAGAAGGTCTCCTTGCTCTCTTAACAGTAAAGACGACCGGAGCGTGCTCATTTCGACAATCGGCTGGGAAATTTTTCGTCATCGCAGCGCCGCAAGAGCGCTCAATCACTTAAGTCAAGCGCCTCTCTTGAGCGCGTGCTTGTTGATGGGCAGCTCGCGTATGCGGATACCCGCGGCGGCGAAGATGGCATTGGTGACCGCAGGCGCGACCGGCGGCGTTCCCGGTTCGCCGCCGCCGCCGAACGGCGCGTCGCTCTCGATTACATGCACCTCAATGGCCGGACAATCCTTAAGGCGCACCACCGGATAGTTCGGGAAATTTTGTTGCTCGACGGCGCCTTTGCTCAGTGTGATCTCGCCGTACAGCGCCGCGCTCAAGCCAAACACGATCGCGCCCTCAATTTGCGCCTTGAAACCATCCGGGTTGACAGCCAGGCCGCAATCCACCGCGGAGGTGATCCGGTGCACTTTCAGGGCGCCGTCATCCGAAACTTCCACCTCGGCGACGTGAACCACGATGGTTCCGAAACATTCCACCATTGCAATTCCACGCGCGCGCGCCTGCGCAAGCGGCGCGCCCCATCCCGCCTTTGTCGCGGCCAACTCCAGCGCCGCGAGGTGACGCGGCTTGTGTCTCAGCAGCGCGCGGCGATACTCGAGCGGATCGGCCTTGGCCTCATGCGCCAATTCGTCGATGAATGACTCAACGAAGAAGCCGTGCCAGGAAAATTCCACACTGCGCCACGGGCCGACGGGCACGGGGGTCGCCACCTTGACCGCGCCATAGGCCTGATTTGGCACCTCGTAGACGATATGAGCCTCGGCGTTGGAACCATTGTCAGTCGTATATTCATTGACCCACGCGGCCGGCGTGCCGTCCGCGTTCAGCGTCGCCTTGAAGCGGCTGCTGACATTGGGGCGGTAGTAATCGTGCCGAAGGTCCTGCTCCCGCGTGAAGATGAGTTTTACCGGAGTCCCCGGCAGCGCCATGGCAGCTTGCACGGCATACGCCAGAAAATTCCACAGGCCCGGCAGCCGCCGTCCGAACGCGCCGCCACTCGGCATCAGATGAAAAATCACCTGCTCTAGATGCAGGCCCGCCGTTTTTGCGCAGAATGCGCGCGCGCCCAGGCCATCCTGGCTGCCCGCCCAGATCTCGAGGCTGCCATCCGCTTTGCGCAGTGCCGTCGCGTTCACCGGCTCCATCGCTGCATGCGCGAGATAAGGGACCTGGTACAGGCGCTCGATCGCCGCTTGATTTTGCAGCGCCTTGGCACCCTTCCCCAAGGAGAACTCATGTTTGATCGACTCTTGATTCAGCGCCTTGAGTTGCTGCTCGCGGATGCCGTCGGAGGAAACCGCTGCATTGCCCGCATCGCCGAATACCGTCTCCAGCGCCTCCGCCGCTCGCTGCGCGCGCCAGAAGCGGTCCGCGACCACAATGACTGCATCATCCAGCTTGATGATTTTTTCGATGCCGGGATTGCCGGCAATGCTCGCTTCGTTCACCGAAATCAGCTTGCCGCCGACAATCGGGGAAATCTTGATGGCCGCGTATTGCATCCCGGGTACCTGAACGTCAATGCCGTACTGCGTCGCGCCGTTTACCTTGGCGGGAATGTCGATGCGGGGAATGGCCTTGCCGACCAAGGTGTACTCGGACCTGGGCTTAAGGGCTGGATGCGACGACGGGCTGTAGCGCGAGGCCGCCGCGGCGAGTTCGCCGAATCGAAAGCTCTGACCGGAAGGCTTGTGAATAACTCGGCTGCCTTCGCTATGAAACGCCTTGAGCGGCGCCTTTAATCGGTCCGCAGCCGCGGCAATCAGCATCTCGCGCGCCGCCGCTGCGGCGATTCTCACGCCGTAGACGCCGGTCGTGCGCACCGCCGAGGAACCGCCGGTCACCTGGATATCCATGAATTGCGCCAGCCGGTTTCCTGCCGCGAACACCGATCCTTGCAGAAATGCGGGAACGGAATCGCGCGTCATGCCTGCCTGACCCAGCGCAAATCCTTCCACCAGCGCACCGTTGGCAAACAGCGGATCGGGAGGCGCGGTTTCTGCGCGCGTCTTGTCCCAATCCGCGCCGAGCTCCTCAGCCGCCATTTGCAGCAAGGCAGTAAAGATGCCGGTGCCCATATCGCAGTGGGGGATGACGACCGTGACGATGTCATCGTCGGCAATTTTGATCCAGTAGGCGAGAAACCGTTCGCCCGTTTTGGCGGCGAGCCGATCGGCGCGCC
>DATNKC010000205.1:0-3779 GCA_035603615.1 Steroidobacteraceae bacterium
CGGTTTTCCTCTGCGATGCGGCGTATGTTCTGCGCCACCTGATCGACGCCTTTCGCCAACACCACCGGCGCACGCATTTTCTTCGGGTCGTACTTCAATGCCACGGCGAAGTGCGTCGGATTGACGATCACGACGTCGGCCGTGGGCACCTTGTGCATCATGCGGCGGCGCGCCAGGGTTTGCTGCATCTGGCGGATGCGCTGCTTCGTTTCCGGCCGGCCGTCCAATTCCTTGGATTCATCGCGCAACTCTTGCCGCGTCATGCGCAGCTGGCGCTTGAATTGGAATAGTTGCAGCGGCACATCCACGATGGCCACCAACGCAAGCGAAGCGCACAACCAGACGAACGCCCAACACATCAGTCCGGCGCCATGCAACACCGCCGCGCGCGGCGCCATGCGCCCGAGCGCCAGCACATCGGGGAAAATCCAGCTGACGATTCCTGCGCACACGGCGCCCACCACAAAGCATTTCAGCAACGCCTTCGCCAATTCGGAGACGCCACGCAGTCCAAACAGCCGCTGCAGTCCCGACAGGGGACTCAAGCGGGTGAAGTCCGGTGCGAGCGCCTGCGTGCTGAAATTCCAGCCGCCCAAAGCCACCGAGGCCAGCAGCACCATGACGATGAGCGTGCCGAATACCGGCAGGACCGCGGTGACCGCGCTCACGCATGCCGCGCCCAAGGACGCGGTCATCGACTCGGTGCTGCGCAACGCGTCGGCGTCGATCGACAGTGAATGCCGCATCATCAATTCCAGGCGCGCGGCAATCGTGCCGCCGATCGCGACCAGCGCCGCGCTGCCGCCGATCATGGTGGCGAAATTGGTGAGTTCCCGCGAACGCGGCAATTGGCCGCGCTCGCGCGCTTCTTGCAGGCGGCGTTGCGAAGGTTCTTCGGTACGTTCGCCGCCCGACTCGGATTCGGCCATCAGGGCACCGCCGTGGCGGGAGTGCCGACCAAACTCGAGGCGGCCTGCAGCGCGCTGTTAATAAGAGCGGCAATGCCCGACATGATGCCGTCGAGCCCCGCGAGCAGCACCAAGAAGCCGCTCATCAGGGTAATCGTGAAACCGATTCCGAATAAATTGAGCTGCGGCGCGGCGCGCGTCACCACGCCGAGCGCAAGGTTGACGATCACCAGCGCGATGACGGCCGGCAGCGCGATCAGCAGTCCGGTTTCAAAGACATGCGCGCCCCAGAGCACCAGCGTCAGGAGAAAGCCTTGGTCCAAATGCGCGCCGATGGGCAGCGTATGAAAGCTCTGCGCCAGGACACCGAGCAGCATCAGGTGTCCGTTGATCGCCAGATACGTCAGTGTGCCGCAAATCATGAACAGCTGGCCGAGCACCGGAACTTGCGCACCGTGCTGCGGATCGACCAGGGTGGCGAACCCCAAGCCCATGGTGAGCGAGATGCTTTGGCCGGCGAAGACCAACGCCTCGAAAGCCACCTGCACCATCAAACCGATGGCGACGCCAATGAGCAGTTCCAGAACGGCGGCGAGCATTCCGGTCGCCGAAAAAATCGACAGGCCCACAGGCACTTGGATCAGCGGGCCCAGCAGGAACGCCAGGCCCAAGGTCACGACGATCTTCACCATCGTCGGCACCACGGTCTCGCTCGCCACGGGAGCGGCGAGCATGAAGCCGCCGATGCGCAACGCCGGCCACCACATTCGGCTCACCCACATCGACACATCCGAGACGTTCAGGGTCAAGGGCTGCATGCGTCAGCCGACCATCGCCGGGATGCTGGCGTAAATGTCGTGCGTGAAATCGATCAGCACGCGCAGAATCCAGGGCCCGGCAACGAACAAGGTGAGGACCAGCATCAGTAGCTTGGGGATGAAACTCAACGTGGACTCGTTGATCTGCGTGGCTGCCTGCAGCATGCCGATCACCAACCCGGTGATCAGCGCGATCAAGAGCAGCGGCGCCGAAATCAACGAGGTGACCATCAGGGTCTTGTGCGCCAGATCCATGACGTTTTCGGGCGTCATTGGTGAAAGCTCGAGGCCAAGGTGCCGATGATCAAGGTCCATCCATCGACCACCACGAATAGCATGATTTTAAAGGGCAACGAGACCAAGACCGGCGACAGCATCATCATGCCCATCGACATCAACACACTCGCCACCACCAGATCGATCACCAGGAACGGGATGAAAATCATGAAGCCGATCTGAAAGGCGGTCTTCAGCTCGCTGGTGAGGAACGTTGGCACCAAGACCGACAGCGGCACGTCATCGGCGCTCGCGAATTGCGGCTTGCCGGAGAGTTTCGAGAACAGCTGCAAATCATTTTCGCGGGTCTGCGCCAACATGAACTTCTTCAAGGGCGCAACCGTGCGGTCGATGGCCACTTCTCCGGCGAGCTGGCCATCCATGTAAGGCTTGATCCCAGACGCATAGGACTGTTCGAGGGTGGCGCCCATCACGAAGAAAGTCAGGAACAGCGCGAGGCCGGTGAGCACTTGATTGGACGGCGTGGTCGCCATGCCGAGCGCCTGGCGCAGTATCGACAGCACGATGATGATTCGCGTGAACGCCGTCATGGCCAGCAATATGGCCGGCAGCAGCGTCAGCAAAGTCATCAGAATCAGGATCTGAAAAGTCAGCGAGTAGGTCTGCACGCCGTCGGCCGCCGACTTCAAGGCAATGGCGGGCAGCGCCGCTTGCGCACCCGCGCTTAGCGGCAGCAATGCGGCGAGCGCTGCCCCGATCAGCCGGTAACGATGCCGATGCAGCGCCTGAATCACGGTGCGCCGCCCGGTCGCTTCATCATGTCGCGTAAGCGCTCGGCGAATGCCGGTGCGCGGCCGGAGGCCTTGAGCTGGATCGGCGCGCTCAACGGCGTCAAGGCGACGATGCCGCCGGCGCCGACGCCGAGCAGAACTTGCGCCTCGCCGATGCGGATCAGCAGCACGCGTTCGCGCGGCCCCACGCTCAACTGGTCGAGAATTTCGCTGTCGACGGAGCCGCGCGGCGTGTTCAGCTTGAAACGCTTCAAGACCCAGCCGATCGCCAGAATCAGCGCGACGATGGCAATCAGACTCAAGGTGAGCTGAGTCAGGCTGCCGATCGACAACGGCGAGGCGGGTTGCGCCATCGCGGTCATTTGGCGTGCTCCATCCTTTCCGTCTCGCTCACCACGTCGGTGAGCCGAATGCCGAATTTTTCGTTGACCACGACCACTTCGCCGCGCGCGATGCGCACACCATTGACCAGCACGTCGAGCGGCTCGCCGGCCAGGCGATCGAGTTCCACGACGGCGCCCGGCGCCAACTGCAGCAGGTCGCGCACCGACATCTTCGCGCGGCCCACTTCGAGGGCCAGGGTCACGGAGACATCGAGAATCAGCTGCAAATTCATTTCCTGGCCGGCCGCGCCGCCGGCGTTCGGACTCAAGTCGCTGAACTGCGCGCGCGCGACGGCAGACTTCGGATCGGGCGGACTCATACGGGGACTCCTGGAAGAATTTTGAGGGCGTTGTGCCCTTGCGAGATGCCGAAGCGCCCGCGGTACAGCGGCACATCGCCGGCCAACAAGGTGACGTGCTGGGGCGCGTCAATGGGAATGATGTCGCCGGGCGAGAGGCTCACCAATTCCCGCAAGCTGATTTTGGCTTGCGCAAGAACGGCTCGCGTATCGAGCTGCGCGTCCTTGAGTGCGCTCGTGAGCACGGGCGCCCACGCTTCTTGCTTGCGAACCGGCGCAGTTCCGCCCTCGCCGGAGAGCGCCTCGCGGATGGGACTGAGCAAGGCGTCCGGCAACAGCCAGT
>DATNKC010000206.1:0-4747 GCA_035603615.1 Steroidobacteraceae bacterium
GCCGCCGCTCACGGTTGCCGTGCTCGATGGCAGCGGCTGTCTGGTGTGCTTCAAGCGGGAGGATGGTGCTAGCTTGCTGCGCCCGGAAATTGCCCAAGCCAAAGCTTGGGGTGCGCTGGGAATGGGGATGGGCAGCCGGGCGCTCGCGCAGCGGGCCTCGGTGCAGCCTGCGTTCATCTCGGCGGTGAACGCGCTGGCCGGCGGCCGCCTGATTCCAGTGCCTGGCGGCGTACTGATTCGCTCGAGCGGAAAGTCCATCATCGGTGCCGTCGGCATCACCGGTGCGACTTCCGATCAAGATGAAGCCTGTGCGGTGGCCGGTATCGAGGCGGCGGGTTTCAGCGCCGACACCGGCGCGGATCCGGCAGTAAAATAAGAATGAATCGCAGAATGAATCGCATGCGAGGGTCTAGACGCGAGTTCCACTTCCCGCGGGCGCTGTGGCTGGCGCTGGCGCTTGCTGCGCCGCTCGTCGCCCAGGCACAGCAGCATCTGCGCGACGCGGAAATTCACGACACGGACACGCTAGCCTGGTGGCATACAACCGTCACGCTGTCCGACGACAGCATGGAAGGCCGCGATACCGGATCGGCGGCCTACCAGCGCGCGGCCGACTACGTTGCCAAGCGCTTCAAGGCGGCGGGTCTATCGCCTGCCGGCGAGGACGGCGGCTACTTTCAAACCGTTCCGATGCACGAGATCGCGGTTGTCCCGGAGGGGACCCGCTTCACGCTGGTTGGCCCCCAGGGCGCGGAAACGACGCTCAAGTTTCTGCAGCAAATCACGATTGCGCCGGCCGAAAACCTCGCCGCCAATACAGAAGGGGCGCTGACATTTCGTGGTTATTGCGGCAAGGACGCCATGACCAACGTCGAGGGAAAGATCGTGGTCTGCTTCGGCACGCAGCGCGAGGGTCTGCCCAGCGGCTCGGTGCGCGCGGCGAATGCTCGCGCGGGCGGCGCCTTGGGTCTGATCAATGTCGATGATCCTTACTTCACCATTGAGCCGCCGCGCTGGCCTTATGCTTACGCGCGCAGCGTCACACTTCGGGCGCCACAAGGAGAGAAGGCTGCTGCTGCGCCTATGCCAAGCATGCGCCTGAGCGCGGACGCCTTCGCGACGCTGCTCGCCGGCAGCGGCCAAGATGCCGCCGCGATACTCAAACAGGGCGGCGCGAAGCAGCCGCTGCCGAATTTCGAAATTCTCAGCACCCTGCGCATCCAGGTCCACCTGACGCAGCGTGACATCAGTTCGCCGAATATCATCGCCAAATTGCCGGGCAGCGATGCGAAGCTGAAAAACGAGTTTGTCGTCATCGCAGCGCACCTGGACGGTTATGGGTTTGGCACGCCGGTCAATGGCGACAATCTCTACAACGGCACGCTCGATGATGCGGCATATGTTGCGTTGCTGATTCAAACGGCCGAAGACCTCAAGGCGCGCCGCTTGCGGGTGCCGAAGCGCAGCATTCTTTTTATTGCGTTTACCGGCGAGGAAAAAGGCTTGCTCGGCTCGCGCTGGTTCGCGGATCACCCGACCGTCCCCCCCGGGCAACTCGCCGCGGACGTCAACCTCGATCAGCTGCGGCCGCTGTTTCCATTGAATATCCTGACCGCGGAGGCGCTCGGCGACACCACCCTGGGCGCCACCGCGCGCGCGGTCGCTGCTCCCATGCACATCGAGATCCGCCCGGACGCGGAACCCGAGCGCAACCTACTCGCGCGCGCCGATCAGTATCCGTTTCTCGGCATTCACGTGCCGGCGATCAGCTTCATCTTCGGCTACGATCCGAACACCGAGGCGGAGAGGCGCTATCGCGAGTGGTATCAGATCCGCTATCACCGGCCGCAGGATGACGTCACGCAGCCCATGGATTTTGCGGCGGCGGCGAAATTCAACACGTTCTTCTATAGGCTGACTTTAACCATCGCCAATGATGCCGGCCGTCCGGCGATTTATCCCACGAGTTCATTCGCCGCGAGCAAACACTAGGTCTTCGCCTTCCCGACGATCGACAAAATCGACGATTTTGTTATTGGCGTCGCGCCGGAATATTTTTCGATCGCGCGGGCGTCCAGGCACGAAGAACACGTCGGTGGATTCTTGCGCAAGCGTCACGGTCGGCAATCCCTGGCGCTCACCGACCAGGTGATCTCCCTCGCGCCGGATGAGGTAGGCCAGATCCGGCGCCGCGCGATAGCGGCCTTCATATTCGGCCAGGCGGTTTGCCGGGATCTTGATGGCAGGCGGATCCTTGGCCACGACATACACGTGCACCAAGGCGAGCCGCCACTCCGCGCCCTCTTTGACCCAGGTCTCGGTCATGAGGTAATCGGCCCGCAGCGGGATGCCGTGATAGTTTTCGCGCTCGTCGTCCTTGTGAACCACCAGCGCAACCTGACCGTGGATGGTGGCTTGGTAATCGACGATGGTTATCTGCCCGCTGCTGCCGGACGGCAGGGGCTTCAGTGCGGCTAGGAATTGCGCGCGGTTCATGACGGCGCCATTTTCGTCCACGTAGATGGCGTCGGCGGCGAGCAACCGTTCCCAAACGGCTTTATCGCCCGGCGCAATGGCGTCGAGCAGGGCCTGATCGGCGGTCCGCAATTGGTTCTGGACGGACGCCAGATTCGGGTCGGCCGCCGCGGACTGGAGGGCGGCAATGACTAGTAAGGCTGGCAGCATTCGCGGATCATACCGCCACCATGTCTGTTGTTTCACGCATCCCGGCTCGCGCTGCTATTTTTGTGAGCGGCTATCTGGTTCTGTGGGGCGCGGCGACGGCATACCTCGCGGCCAAAGGCGCCGACTGGACGCTGCCGACCATTTCGCTCGCGGTGTTTGGCGCGGCATTGCCCCTGCTCAGCCTGCCACTGACCCGTAAAGCGGCGCCGCCTAAGATCGCGGTGGCAAGGCCTGTGCTGGAACTGTGGGCAATCCTCGGTTTTTTGATCCTGTACGCGGTGGTTTTCTTGGTCTGGGGAATGAGTGCGACGCGCGCGGCGTTGCCGGCGGGACGCGAGCAGGAATTGCTGGTGATGGCGGTCAAGCTGCTGGTGCATGTGGCAGCACCGGCACTGCTGCTGGCCGCGCTCGGCGCGAGAGTCGCGCCCCTCTTCAGCCTAAAGCTTGGAGGACCGGGCTTTTGGCCGCCGCTGCTGGTGCTCGGCGCGATCATCCTGGCTCTGCTGTGCGTCGTGTCGCCGGCGCTCAGTGAAATCGAAACGCTGCACGCATCCGCCGCGACTCTTGCCTGGGCCGCGCCGGCGTCATTCATCTGGCTGGCCATCGAGGCGGGTCTGTGCGAGGAATTCCTATTTCGCGCGGTGCTGCAGACCCGGCTGGCGGCGGCATTGAAAACCGAGGCTGGAGCGGTCGTGGGCGGCGCCGTACTATTTGCGTTGGCGCATGCACCCGGCCTCATCCTGCGCGGGCACCCGGGCGTCGACGGCTACTCGCCCGATCCTGTCCAGGTGATTGCTTTTACGGTCGCCGTGCTCTCGCCGGTCGCGGTGCTGTTCGGAACGTTGTGGGCGCGAACGCGCAATTTGTTGCTGATCGTTCTGCTGCATGCCGCGGTCGATGTGCTGCCGAACCTCTCGGACTTTGTGCGGACCTGGGCTCGTTGAAGCGATAACCCGATGCGCCCGCGCTAACTGCCCATGCCGCGCACGATCCTAATTCTCGCCGCCATCGCTGCTCTCTTTTACGTTGCGCTCTGCCTTGCGCTTTTGCTGGCTCAACGGTCCTTCATCTATTACCCACAGCCCAAATCAGCCGGCGATGACGGTCCCATGCTCACGCTTGATGTCGACGGTGAACGATTACTCGTCAGCACCCGAGCCAATACCGGTCCAGGTGCCGTGATCTACTATGGCGGAAACGCGGAGAACGTCTCCCACAGCCTCCCAACCTTGGCGCAGGCCTTCCCCGGGCGTTCTGTCTTTGCAATGAACTACCGCGGGTACGGCGGCAGCACCGGCAAGCCCTCGGAAAGCGGCCTCATCGCCGACGCACTGGCTTTGTTTGACCGCGTGCACGTCGATCACCCGCAAATCATCGTGATCGGCCGAAGCTTGGGCAGCGGAGTCGCCATTCACATCGCGAGTGAGCGCCCGGTGGAGCGCCTCGTACTCGTCACACCCTATGACAGCTTGCTCACCATCGCCGCGGGTCAGTTTGGTTTCTTCCCGTTGCGTTGGTTGATGCTCGACAAGTTCGAGTCCTGGCGCTACGCGCCGAAGATAACGAGCCCCACTCAGCTCATCGCAGCGCAAAATGACGAAGTCATTCCCTATGCCAGCACGAAATCACTCTACGATCGGTTTCGCCCATTTGTCGCTTCCATGACGCTGATTCCCGGCGTCGGCCACAACAGCATCTCCGAGAGTCCCGAATACATCTCCGCCATAGGAGGCAATTCCACCGGCGGCCCCTAACCCCATTGGGTCCGCCCCCGTATCTGGGTGCGAGTCGGCCCGAGTCCTGCGGATGGTGCCTACCTGACGCGCAATTCATCCATTAGCGAAAGCTGGAGACTTCTTTGCATTTCCTTGTCAACCCGGGACTGCCTACCGCGTCTATAGTCTGTGCGGTGAACCCGTGCAAAGTGAAATGACATGCCCGAGCCGATCCTCAAAATCTCCGTCACCTGTCCCCACTGTGCTTTGGAGTCTCTCGCGGAAATGCCCATCGCCTTGATCGCCAACGCCCTGCTGATCGGCAAAGCCATCCGCCTCTACAGCAG
>DATNKC010000207.1:0-3631 GCA_035603615.1 Steroidobacteraceae bacterium
CAGCCCCTCAGCCTTCTTCGGCCTCTCCAGGCTCTCGGTGTGGTGGTTGCGCTTAGGGATCGGCATCGAGCGCATCAAGCCGGGCAATCCGCAACAAAACGGGCGCCATGAGCGCATGCATCTGACCTTGAAGAAGGAAGCCACCAAGCCGCCGGCGAAAAATCTTCTCCAGCAACAGGAGAAGTTCGATCGCTTCATCGAGTATTACAACGATGAGCGGCCTCACCAAGCATTGAATGGCCGAGTCCCGAGCCAGCTCTACCGACCTTCAACGCGCCCCTATACGGGCCTCGGCGAGCTTGAATATCCCTTGCACGACCGCACCATCACCGTCACGCAATGCGGGCGCATCTGCATCGGGCGGCGTAAGATAAATCTCAGTCAGGTCTTCGCCGGACAGAATGTCGGCGTCAAGGAAATCGCAGAGAAGATCTGGCTGGTCAGTTTTATGCACTACGACTTGGGGTTCTTTGATCATGAGACAGGTCGCGTCGAATGTGCCCCAAACCCGTTCGGCGCCAAACTGTTACCCATGTCTCAGGAAAAAAATGGATACCGATCGCCCAGTTAGGACCAATCTGAAATGGTCGGGGTGACAGGATTCGAACCTGCGACATCTACGTCCCAAACGTAGCGCTCTACCAGTCTGAGCTACACCCCGAGAGACCTTCGACGACTCGGCGGGGCGGCAATCGTATCAGGTCAGGGGCTGGCTTTATACTATACTCCCGCACCCCCGCATGAGTCATTGAGTTGGACCAACCGCTTAGAGGCCCTGAACTTTCCATCATCGTTCCCACCTTCAATGAGCGCGAAAACGTCGTTGAATTGGCGGAACGAATTGGCGCCTGCCTGCCTGATTGCGCGTGGGAGCTGGTTTACGTGGACGACGACTCGCCCGATGGAACCGCGGACTTGGTGCGTCAACTCGCCGATAAGGATTCGCGAATTCGGTGCGTGCAGAGATTGGGGCGCCGTGGCCTATCGTCAGCCTGTGTCGAGGGCATGCTGGCAACCTCAGCGCCTTATCTTGCGGTCATTGACGGCGACCTGCAGCACGATGAGCGCCTTCTGCCGCTCATGCTGGCGGAACTCAAACAGGGCGAGACCGACATGGTGGTCGGCAGCCGCTACACGGCCGGTGGCGGCACGGGCGATTGGGGCGCGGCGCGCGTGCGGTTGAGCAAATTTGGCAGTCGCTTAAGCCGCGTGCTGGTGCCTGCGACGTTGACTGACCCGCTGAGCGGTTTTTTCATGCTGCGCCGCCCCGTGTTTGAACGTGCGGTCCGCAAATTGTCGAACATCGGCACGAAAATACTCATGGATCTGTTCGCGTCCGCTCCGGAACCGCTGCGCTTCAAGGAACTTCCCTATAGTTTTCGACTGCGCCACGCCGGCACCAGCAAGCTCGATTCGCTGACCGCGTGGGAATACGTCATGCTGCTGCTCGACAAAATGTTCGGGCATATCCTGCCGGTGCGTTTCGTCGCCTTTTGCATTGTGGGCGCGCTCGGTGTCGCCGTTCATCTCACCATCTTGAGTTTATTGCGGGCTTTTGCGAACGGCAGCTTTTTGACGGACCAGACCATTGCAACGGTCTGCACCATGACATTTAATTTTGCCGTCAACAATGTGCTGACTTACCGGGACAAGCGCCTGCGCGGCTTGCGCTGGTTGCGCGGCTGGCTGTCCTTCAACATTGCCTGCAGTTTGGGCGCCTGCATGAACGTAGGACTTGCGACCTATCTCAATGATGTCACCGGCATTTGGTACGTCGCCGCTTTAGGAGGCATCGCGGTCGGTGCGGTGTGGAACTATGCCGTGACCAAGCGGCTAACCTGGAGCCGGTCGCAAGTCTAGGCGATGCGCAGCGCTACTCGACACCGTAGGCGAGCAGCACATTTCCTGCTCGACCGCCGAACGCACCGTAGCCGGAACTGACGAACAGCATGCCATTCACGATGACCGGACCTGGGCCGAGCATCGATGCCCCTTTCGCCGCGACTCCGTTGACGGTCTCAAACTCACGGTTGGTATCGACCTCCCATAGAATCGCCCCGTTGAGAGTCGAGTAGGCACGCAATGTTCCGTCATTGGATCCTGAAAATATGACGCCCGGAATCACGCTGATCGCCGCGGCCTGCGCGGCGTTGCAGCGGGGACCGGAAGTACATTGGGGCGGCTGCGGCGGTGCATACCAGACGCGCTCGCCGCTTTGCAGACTCACCGCATGTAATCCGCCGGGTGTCGCACTCAGAATATCCGAGACCGCGAAGTACGCGTGTTCGGCGTCCACGGCCGAACCCCACTCGATGCCGCCGAGTGCGCCGCCGCCGCCGGCGCGGTACTGCCAAATCACTTCGCCGCGCTTTTCCGGATCGAGCGCCCATCCGATGCCGGACTTCTGCCCAATCACGATCACACGCCTGCCATGTGGCAGCCTCGCAAGAATCGGCGAGTTGCCGAGGTCGTAGTCGGGACCGCGCTGGTCCGCGCAGTTGGGATTGTCGTTTTTCGCGCGGCAGCCGCTGACGAAAACGTCGTCCGGAAACAGCTGCTTCACCCACTCGATCTTGCCCGCAAGATTCAACGCAATGACCGCGTCGCTGGTGGGTGCGGCAGCCCCCGCGTAAGAATTTCCCGTGCCCACGTAGATCAAGCCGCGCCCGGCGTCGATGGTTGGCGCCGACCAGATGGGCGCCCCGGCAGGGCCAAATAAAGTCGTGCCCGATGAACTCTTGCCGCGCGGCTGCGGCTCGCTGGGAATCATGTAGGTGCGCCAGACGATCTTGCCGGACATCGCATCCAATGAGGATAGGCTGCCGCGAAATGTGCAGCAGCCGTACTCAGGGCGCGCGCCCTGGGACTCCTCGTAGGAGGACATGGGCACATACAGGCGGCCGCGATAGAGCGCGGGGGCCCCGGTAATTCTCGCAAGCGGGTGTTCTTCGACTTTGGTCTTCCACAGCAGCGCACCGCTGGCCGCATCCAGCGCGTAGGCCTTTGCGCCCGTGTCGCCAAAATAAACCGCTGCGCCGCCGGCACGTGGCCCAACGCTGATCGCAGTCCTCACGCCCCCGTCCGCGCTGAAGACCCAGCGAATGCAGCCGCTCTTCGCATCGAGTGCATAGACACTGCCATTTTGGCTGCCGATGAATACCCAGCCGCCAACTACCGTCGGCTGCGCCCAGGCGGAAGTCGCATCGGGAAAACCGAACGCCCATTTCAATTTGAGCCGCGGCAGCAGTGCGACATTGAGGCCGGCAGCAACGGCAGACTGTTCGCGCCTGTTTTCCGTCGTCGCGCCCCAGCCGTTCCAGCCCGGGCCCGACATCAGATACCTCGAGGACGACTCGCAGCGGCCGCGGGAGGCGCCCGTCGGATCGCCCGCCAGGGTCGCGCCTCCCAGATACTCGGCAATCGCCCTGCGCTCGGGTCCGCTTAAGGTGGCGCCCTGGATCCGCATCGGACCATTTGCCAGCACCTCGAGAATCGCCGCCGCTGAGCGCTGTCGCAGAACGTCGGGAGCCGGTGCACGCGAATCGGCTGCACCGTTGTGGCAGGCGGCGCAGTGGTTCTGAAACAGCATCTCGCCGCTGGAAGTCGCAACCTGTCCGCAAACGATGCGCGC
>DATNKC010000208.1:0-4867 GCA_035603615.1 Steroidobacteraceae bacterium
TTCAGCATGGCAGGCGAAAAAGCCCAGGGGTCCCCGCCTGCGGCCACGGTGAGCGATTCAGCCGCGGCCAAAGGCTTGCCGTAGATGTGGGCCGCCGACGCGGCCTCCCTCAGATCGGCCTTCAGCGAAGGCTGGCCGGGCGCGGTGGCGAAGGGGCGGTACCAGAATTCCGCGGTGGGAATGTCGGCGCGCGATTTGATCGCCAGCCCATCGCCGATGGCTCGCGGCGTGTCGCCCTGCGCTTCGGTGTAGTACTTCATGCCCCGTTCGTGCAGAACTTGCGCGATCACCCCGTAATGATTGTCGGCGAGCGCTTCTTCGAGCGTGCGGTGAAAATCCCACAGAAAGCGCTCGCTCGTGGCAGAGTCCGCGACGACGCGACCGATGAGCGCCGGAATATACGGCACCGGATCGTATCCGCGCCGCGTTTTGAATTGCGCAAGCAGAGTCGGCGTCCAATTCTGCACGCCGGCTTCCCAACTATCGGTCAGCAGATTTTGCACGCTGCCCGCGCCCAGAGGTTCCTGCATTGCGTCGCGATAGATGTCGAGGTAGTGCTCGAGATAGCTGCGCACCAAGACCGGATCGAGTTTATCGACTTCCAGTCCCGTGTCTCGCGCCTGCGCAGGGCCATTGGTCTGACCGGTCAGCGACCAACCTAATCGTACAATCGTCCAGCGGCCCGGCGGCGCAGACCATCGCAGCCTGCCCCCTGCCTCGAGCTTGTCGGTTAGATTGATCACGCTGCCCGCTGCAATCGCCGCGTCGCGATCCGCCGGCGCGGTTGGCGGCGCCTCGGCATCGATGGTCGCTTGAAATCCCGATTTGCTTTCGAAGCGGCTGATACGCGCGCCGCCGCAGAGTTCGAGGCGTGTGAGCATGAATGCGCTCGGCGGCACCGGCGGACTCGACAAACGGGCGGGCAAATCTGGGAACCGCGGCTTGGGTAGGGGTCGAGTCAAGATGATGCGAAAAATCTTGGCGCGGGTCGGTGAAAACGAGTAGGTCTGCTCCGGCGCCGGTGATTCCGACGGGTCGGCCCGCGCCTTGAGCAATGATTTAAGGTTTGCCCGATCGTTGCCGGCTTGAATCTCGAGGTCGGCGACTCTACCGAGGCCCAGCACCAGCGCCGCGACGGTTGTCGGTCGATCAAAAGCGGCGTCAAGGTATGCGCTGGATTCGCCGTCGGCAATCGGCAGACTGACAGCCGCCGCAAGATCACCGGCGCGCAGCGGCGAGATATCGATGGGGCCGGTTCGCGTGGACAGTGCCGGCGCGGCGTCCTGCAGTTCCGCCGCAGGCGTCGGAAACGCCACCACCAAGCTGTCGCGATACAGATCGCCGTGCAGCTCAGCCGCTGCGGGATTGAAGCTGCGCGTTACTCCTAAGAAGGGTCCGGTGGCGGCTGGAGGTTGCGCCAGGATCAGATCCAGAACTCTGCCGCCGGCAACGCGCGTCTCGCTCCACACATATTTTTTCATCGCGTCCTGCGGCGCCACCCAGATACCGCCGGTCTCGCTCCAGCCCGGCGAGCCCGCGATAGTGACCTCCATCCCCGAGGCGCGGGCCAGGCGTGTGGTCGCCCGAAAGGTCGCGCGCCATTGGTCTCCTAGAAAATCGACTGGAGGGTCGACGACGTGCGGTTCACCGAGGCCACCCCCGGTAAATGTGTGGACGCCGCCGATCCCGATACGCTGCATCCAGGCAAGATCGAGCTTCGCCCCTTCAAGATTGACGTTGCCGTTCATCCAATGCCACCAAACCTGCGGCCGCGCGGCCGACGGCGGCTGGCGAAATCCAGCCAGCAACGCGTCCGGATCGGGCGCGGCTGCCTGTGCGGTGAGGACGCAGAGAGAGGCGATGAATCCAGAGATTAGCGATTTTGGGCGACAGGCTTGCGCGGGGTGCATTCGTCACGCGGTTTGATTCTATTTGATCTATCATGATCACTAGGCCGGGGATCGTCAAACAAATGAATCTTATTCGATCAAGCCTCGCAAAACGCCGATGAATTCCAACCCACTGCTGGGCGTCCTATTTCATTGGCTGGGCGGTCTCTCCTCGGCGAGTTTCTACGTCCCTTATCGCCGCATCCGGGGATGGTCGTGGGAGATCTTCTGGCTGACCGGCGGTATTTTTTCCTGGCTCATCGCGCCCTGGTTGATCGCGTTGCTGCAAACGCATCACTTATTCGGCGTGCTGGGCGGCACCGATACGTCGACCCTGTTCTGGTGTTGGTTCTGGGGAGTGCTGTGGGGTCTTGGCGGTCTGACCTTCGGCTTGACCATGCGTTATCTGGGATTGTCGCTCGGCATGGCGATTGCGTTGGGCTTGACCACGGTCATCGGCACGCTCGGTCCGCCGCTATTTCACGGCACATTGGGCTCGCTGGCGGCGACTCAGAATGGCCGGGTAACGCTTCTCGGCATTGCTATCGCACTCGCGGGAATCGCAATAGTCGCGATGGCAGGCCGCGCAAAGGAACGCGAAGCGCAGAGTGCGGAGCCCTCCTCCATCGCCGAATTCAATTTGCGCAAAGGATTCTTGATTGCCTTGTTCTCCGGAATCATGTCGGGATGCTTTGCCTGGGGATTGGACGCCGGCCAACCCATCCGCCTGGCAAGCCTTGCCGCAGGTACCGCGCCGCTATGGCAGGGACTGCCGGTGCTCTGCGTCGTGTTGAGCGGCGGCTTGACCACGAATCTGATTTGGTGCGCCATTCTCATCAAAAGGAATCGTTCGGCCGGGCAGTGGATCGGCGCTGCGAGCGCCGGTGCCGCGGCGCCGCCCTTGTTGCGCAACTACCTGCTGTCCGCATTTGGCGGCACCCTGTGGTACTTCCAATTCTTCTTCTACACGATGGGCGAGAGCCAAATGGGACGCTATGCGTTTTCCTCTTGGTCCTTGCACATGGCCAGCATCATTCTGTTCTCGACACTGTGGGGTTTTGCCCTGCGCGAATGGGCAGGTTCGAGCAGTCGCACACGGCGGCTGATTTGGTTTGGGATCGGCACGTTGGTGAGTTCGACCATACTGATCGGCGTCGGCAATTACCTGTCGTTGCGTGCGGACTGAACCTGCAGCAAGCATTCTTGCCGCCAGCGTTCCCGATAATCGTTCAGCCTAATCTTAAGGGGACGCACCGCCGCGAGAGTAGTATCCGGTGGCAAAGCCGTCTGCAGGAGCGTCCATGCGCCGAGCGCCACATCGATGCTCGAAGGCGCCGCGTACACCGCCATGCCGGGCCGCAACGCCGCCAGCGCCGCGACAAAAAGCGCGCATGCGGAAAATCGGCCTTCAATGATCAGGCAATCTTTCGAACCGATGAGATCGAGCGCCGTATCAGCGAGCAAAGCCGCATACAGGCACACGGCTGCCCAGCGCTGCAGCGGATCGCTCGGCATGGATAACCATCTGCCGCGGCAAGGTCCGTAGGGACCCGCGCCCGCCGCGAATGTCGGCAACACCATCGCGCCGTTTGCGATGACGGCAGCGGCGGCGGCTTGGCCCTCATCATCTGTGATTTCTACGGGCTGTCCCTCGGCGCCGCCCATCAATATCTCAATCTCGCGCCCACCCATAAAGCGCGCTGAGGGTACCGCTTCTCCATTCAAGTCGACGTTCACCAGGCAATCGCGGTCGGACGGTAAATTCGCCAGGTCGGTAAAGCGCATATTGCTTGGCGTGCGCATGGCGACAAACCAGGTTCCGGTCGAAAGCACCGTCATGTCGCCTCCTTCCCCGGCCCCGGCTCCCCGCGCCCTGCTCACCGCTGCCCGGGCGGCCAGCAGCGCCGCATTGGAATCGTGCAAACCGCAGAGCACATTGACATCGCCGGGCAATCCGCTGCGCTCGGTCCATTCGGCCGAAATCGGACCCATGGCGTCTGCGCGCGCAAACGGGGCAAAACGTGTTGCCCAGCCACGGTTCAACGCATTGCGCGAGTAGGTGGCGGCAACGGGATACCACAGGTCTGTATGGCAACCGAGGCTCGTGACTTCGGACACGGCGCGCCCGGACAAGCGCCAGCTCCAGTACTGTGGCCAGGGCAACACGGTGGGTTCACCTCGCCACAGGTCCGGTTGAGTTCGCTCCAGAAAATGCAACTGCGCGCCGAGGTTCAAACCGGCCGGCAAGGCCGGGGATCCGGTGAGCAGGAAGGGTTCGCGGCGCTCGTCATATTCAAGGTGAATCGCCGCCGGTATCGGATGCTCGTAGTCCAACGGTGGCGCATGCAATTTGCCTTCACGGATGAGTGCCGCGGCGGCGCCGTGGCCTACCGGAATGATGTGTCCGATGCGCTGCATGCGCGAGAAGTCGTGCAGCGTCGTCGCGAGCCAGGTCTCGATACCCGCCGCATCGAGCGTCAAATAGCCGGCGGCGTCGGGCCTCGCATTCACTCGAGAACGGCGTTCGAGCAGTAACCCCGCTGGACTCCACAAACTCGCTTTGGTCAGCGTCTTGCCGACATCCAACACCACGGTCGAGCGAGTCTGCACAGTTACACCACAAGGCGTCGTGATCGAAAAATATTAATTATGATTACAAAATCCGACCCGCATAGCCAGCGTTCCGGTATCCCCGCCGTGGCGGTGGGTGCGCCCCCGCCTGATTGCCCGGTATGCCAGCGGATTGCCCCTGCTTGATGTAAAATGATCGCTTCTGATTGCAAACGGCCGCTGCTTTGGTTACAAAGACTGTGGATAGGCGCGCCGCGAATGAAAAACAGGGAACCAGAGTTGATGAGTGACCTATTGGAAATTGCCCCCGAGACGCGCAGCGCACTGCCATTCAAAATCCCGTTGGGTCGCTGGTCGGACACGGACGCCGCCTCGAAAAGTCCGGCCGAATTGTTGCTGTATCGCTC
>DATNKC010000209.1:0-3339 GCA_035603615.1 Steroidobacteraceae bacterium
ATGGTTTCGCGCGTCAGGTACACGTATCGCTCGATGGCGATGGCGACGCCGACCACAAATATCAAAGCCAGCGGGTACAGGAATATCCCGCCGTCCTTGAAGAAATTGACTGCCGAATTCATGAAATTCATCTGCGCGCTCCTAGATAAACTCTCTATCTCTCGAATATGCGATTCAACCAGATTCCGTAAAATCGGCTATGACTTACTTCTCACCCTGGTCCGACGGGCGGCCCGGTGCACCATTTTGGGACGAATCGGCCTGCACGGCCTTGTAATAGACGACTTCGCGTTTGAATACGTCCCGGTCGACCGGCGCCAGGATCTCATCGACCAGGCTGTTCATCGGTTTACCGGCCAGATCCCCGATATCGGACTTCTTCCAGGGGACGATATACATGACCTTGGGCTGCTCCCGATCGCCCGTCACGGTGGCGGTGCCCAATTCCAGGCGATCCGAGGCTCCTGGCGCCTTTTGACCCGGAGCTGCATTGGCGCGAGCGCCGGCGGCGAGTGCAGGCTTTGAGGTGTTGGCGCGTGGCTCACCTGCCTCGGACTGGGGGCTCGGGGTCCTAGAGGTATTCGCACGCGGCTCGCCCGCCTCCGACTGGGGGGTGCCTTTCGAGGGCTTCACCGCTGGCGCAGGCGCGGGCGTGTCAGCCGACGCAGGCGTATCAGCCGGCGCGGGAGGCGCGGGTTGCTGGGCATAGGTCACATTCATGACCCAGCTAAGCACGATCAAGCTGGACATCTTTGGCAGCGCGTTCATGCGGGCTCCTTTTTGGCGGCAGGCGCCGGCGCACCGACGCGTTTACGCAATTCAATCAACCAACCGGAAACCTGTTTGTTCTCGCCGGCTATCTCGAGGTAGCGTTCAAACTGTTCCAGCGCCTTTTGCGGCTCAGCCAAATACAAATCGTAGAGCACGCCCAAATTCAGATGCGCCGGCGCGTAGTTTGGTTCAGCGGCAATCGCATGCAAATAGGCCGCCTCCGCTTCCGCGAACTTCCCTAGCTTACGCTCTACGATGCCAAGTTCATCGCCCGCGATGGGGTTCTGCGGACTTGTCTGCAGAGCCGCTTTGAACGCGGCCTCCGCTTCGGGCAGCCGAGAATCATGCAAATACAGCAGGCCGAGATTCAATTGCGGTCCCGAGAATTGCGGATACGCGACGCTGAGCTGCTTGAACTCGAGTTCCGCGTCCGTGAGGCGGTTGGATTTCATCATTTGCAGCGCTTGGCTGTATTGCTGAGCCGCTCGCGGCGGAATTGGCGTCGAATCGGGCGCGGGAACCGGGCTTGGCGTAGCGGCATTGCCGGGCGCTGCTCCAGGACCTGTAATATTTACAGCGGCAGCCGGCGCGCCGTTGGCGGCAGGCTTGGATTGGGGTGTGCCAGCGGACTGCGCAGTCGCGGGCGGCGCAGTTGCGGGCGCACGAGGCGGCTGTACCGGCGTGCTGTGACAGCCGGCCAGCAGTGCAATCACACTGAAGCTAACGAATCGAGTCGACCTGCTGTTCACCGATCTCCACCTTGCCGTAGCGGCCTGGATTGAGCTGCGCGAGCGCCGCAAAGCTTTTCTGCACCCATTCGTCATACGTCCCGTCTTTGGTCCGTGCGGTATTGACTTCGTGCAGCTTGATGGCCTTCTCCTCGAACGGAAAGGCTTGTTCCTCGAGCAGCACGTCGTATTGTTCCAATTCATCCTTTTTCAGATTCTTCGGGCGCTCAGAACTCATCAAGTCCTTGCCCAGCTGGCGGTACAATTCCGCGCTTTCGAAGGTTGCCGCGGTCGTGACCTCCGCGACCTGATAATCGGCGGCCGCTTCATAGGCCTTGAGCGCGGCCTCCATCGCCTTGCGCTTCTCGGCAAGGGACTTCTTGAGCGGCACCACCAATTTGATGCTCTTGAATTCCTCGCGCGCCGGCGCCGCCAGCGTCAATGTCGCCTTTGCGGCCAGCGCGCGGCTGCGATCGGTGCGCGCGGCGCCCGCGGAGCGGTCCGCGGCGATGATTTCCCTGAGCCAGTAGTCGCGTCCGCTGTAGTCGCCGGCCTTGACGGCAATCAAGCTCAATTTGTTGCGCGCCTCCAAGGCGGGACTCAAGGGTTGTGGGAAATGCTTCACGAATGCTTCGAGCATGGCGCGCGACTTGGCCGTATTGCCGGCTTTATCGTAAAGATCCGCCGCCTGCAGGGTGGCTTCGCGCTGAACGTCGGGCGTCTCTTTCGGGGATTGCGATATCTGCTCGAATTCAACGGCCGCTTGCCCGGGCTTGTTCGCCGCCGTGTATGCCACGGCGAGATTGCGGGTGACATCGGTCTGCAGCGGGCTATCGGGAAAATTGCGGCGGAATCCCTCCAGTACGGGGATGGCGCGATCCCACTGCTTCTGCGTCACGAGCAGCGCCGCGGCGTCGAAATCGGCGCTCGAGCGCACCTTTGAAGTGGGCGCCAAAGCCGCGACGCGTAAAAAATCATCGACGGCGGCCGCGCTGTCGCCCGACTTGCTCTTTTGTTCGCCCTGCTTGTAGATCGACGCGGCGAGGCGCTCGACGATCACCGCGCGTTCCGGATCGTTGGGCGGCATGACCGCCTGTGCGTGTGTATAGGCCGCTTCCGCCTTGTCGAACGCGCCTTGATCGAAATTCGAGTTGCCGATCACGGTCCAGGCGATGCGCTGTTTCGCAACGTCCACGGGCGGCTGCTTGGCGAGCAAGGATTCCGCGGCGGAGACGGCGCGCAGATAATCCTTCGCCGTATACAGTTCGGTGGCCGCCTTGGTCAGGACCTGCGCACTTTCCGGATGGGCGGGAAAGGTCTGCGCAAATTTCAAAGAGCTGTCGATCGTCTTTTGATGCAGCGTGGCCTTCGCCTCGCCCGACAATGTGTCTTCTTGTTTGCCGTACGCAATGATGGCCGCGTAACCGGCGGCGGCCGCCTTGTCATGATCGCCGTAGTGGTATGCGGTGCTTTCGTATTCCTGCGCGGCGTCAAGATATTGTTTGCTTTCGAATAGCGTGTCGGCGAGCAGATAGTTGGTCACTGCCGAACCCGCCTCATCCGGCCACGACTGAAGATAGCTGCGATACCATTTCGCCGCTTCTTGATAGTCGGCGACATCCTTGGTGCGTTGCGCCTGCGCGTGATAGTACTGCGCGACGTCCTTGAGATTGGTCTTCAACACGGCGACGACCTTCGGCTCAGTAGCGGGTTGGCGTCCCTGCCAGTACGCCGTACCGAAACTGTAGTTCTCGACGAACTCCTTCTTGCCCTGCAGCACCAATTGCGGGAAGCCGCCCTTTTGATAGGCTTCGATCGCCTGCATTTCGAGCAGAGGCGC
>DATNKC010000210.1:0-4219 GCA_035603615.1 Steroidobacteraceae bacterium
TCCAACGCGAATATGATTCGCGCGGCAGCGCCAAGACGCGGCTGTACTTTGATTCCTTCGACTACGCCCCCGACACGCTCGAACGCCAGCGGATGAGCGCCGCGGCCAAGTCCTGATCCTCCGCTGAATCCGCGCGCAGCATCGGCGCTTTGAGTCCCAACTCGCGCAGTCCCATTGCCACGCGCTCCCCAGGGACCAACCAGTGCGCGCGTTCAAATTCGCCGCGCAGGTCGGGAGACGCTGGTTCAAGCGGCGCCAGATCGGGCGGTGCCACACCGAGCGGCGTCGCGCCGAGCGCCGCCAGTTTGAGCAGCGCCGCACCGATTTCCAGGCTGGTCGCCGTGATCACCTGCATCTCGCCCGCCGCAAATCGCTCCCGCACCAGCTTGAGCGCCGCAGCGCTGAATACTGACGGCACACGTTCATAAACATCGGCACTGACTACCGTCGCACCCCTGCGCGTGAGTTCTTGTTGGACCAGGTCCCGTCCGTGGGTCCCTTTGATGATCAAGATGCGGTGTCCCGCAACATGTTCCAGCCGCGGATGCGAAAGCAGAGCCTCAGAGTCGAAGGTCTCGCCCGGCTGTATGGCCACGCGGTAGCCTGCTTGGTTCAAGGCACGCGACGTGGCCGGCCCTAAGGCCGCCAGCGTGAGGTCGCGTCTTTGATCCAGAAAAGACACACCAAAGCGCACCGCGTTGGCGCTGGTGAATAAAATTACATCAAAATTCTCGAGGACGCCCAGTTGCTCCATGAGCGCTCGTCTGTCTTTAAGAGGTTTGATTTCGAGGGCTGGCAAGCGCAAGGTCGTCGCGCCCAAGGATTCCAATATCCGGCACAGCGGCATCGCCTGAAATTCAGGCCTCGTGACGAGGACACCGACTCCATCGAGAGGCGGCACTTAGGAATCTCGCGGCATTCGAGCAACTCCTAGCTTGTGCGCAAGCGCTCGAGCAAGGGACCTGCGCCCGCGGCCAAGATGCGCTCCGCCAACTGGCGGCCCAACGCCGCGGGATTATCCGCGCTGCCTGACACAGTGTCTTTCAGTAGCCGCGAGCCATCGGGTTCGGCAACCAGGCCGTGCATCGTGATTCGATCCGCCTCGAGCGCCGCGTAGGCCGCGATCGGCGATTGACAGCTGCCGCCCAGCCGCGAGGCATATGCGCGCTCCGCATCCATCACTTTGCGTGTCGCAGGATCCTCGAGCGCCCGTAAGAACTCAACCGTGGACGAATCGCTTTGCCGGCACTCGATGCCGATCACGCCCTGGGTCACCGCCGGCAGACAAATTTGCGGATCGAGCCGCGCCGTGATGCGCGATTCAAGTCCCAAGCGAATGAGACCCGCACACGCGAGCACGATGGCGTCCATGCGCTTACCGCCCGTTTCCTGTCCCGCGTCAAGCTTGCGCAGGCGCGTGTCGACATTGCCGCGCAGCGATTCAATGTTCAAATCCGGCCGCAACGCGCGGATCTGAGCTTGACGGCGCAGGCTCGAAGTACCCACCACGGCCTGGTGCGGCAGGTCTTCCAGCCGCGTGATGCCCGATGCGCTCACCAACGCATCGCGGGGATCCGCGCGTTTCAGCACCGCGCCGATGATCAATCCGCGAGGAAGATCCGCCGGCACGTCTTTCATCGAATGCACGGCGATGTCGGCGCGCAGATCTTCCAGTGCGACCTCGAGTTCCTTGATGAACAAACCCTTGCCGCCGATGGCAGCCAAGGTCCGGTCTTGAATGCGATCACCCTGCGTCAGCAGCGGCACCAGCTCGATTTCCAGCCCAGGATGCGCAGCGCGCAACAGTGCCGACACGTGCTCCGCCTGCCAAAGCGCCAGCTGACTCTTGCGCGTGGCGATACGTAGCCGCAGTGTCACATGGACTCGGGTTTCGGCGGAAACAGCTTCGTCTTGAGGCGATAGATGGCGGAGATGTCCTCATCGCCGTAGCCTTCGGCAATCAACTTTTCGTACTGCTCCAGCGTCGACTCGACCACCGGCAACACGCCGCCATGCTTGGCGGCCATGTCGCGGCAGATGCGCAAGTCCTTATCGTGGAGCCGCACGCGAAATCCCGCCGGGAAACTGTTGTTTGCCATGAAGGGTGCGCGATTGACGAAGTACCAACTCGAGCCTGCGCCCTTACCTAAAACATCGATCACCTTTTTCAGGTCGACGCCCTCTTCGTGAGCAAACGCCATCGCCTCACCCACGGCCTGGATAATGCCGGCGCACATGATCTGGTTGGTGGCCTTGGTCACCTGACCCGAGCCGCTGGGGCCCATGTAGGCCACCGCTTTGCCCATTTTTTCCAGGATCGGCTTCGCACGATTGAATACGGATTCATCGCCGCCGCACATGATGGCGAGCGAGGCCGTCCTCGCGCCTTCGACGCCGCCGCTCACTGGACAGTCGAGAAATCCGACACCGAGCGTGTTGAGCTGGTTGTGCAGGTCGCGCACCGTGTCTTTGCCCACCGTCGAACAATCCATGACGATCATGTTCGGCGTTAGGCCCGGCTCCAGACCCGCGACGACTTCGCGCAAATCTTGGTCGGCGGATACGCAGATCACTATGGCTTCGCAATTGCCCGCAAGCTCGGTTAGGTTCGCGAAGGCCAGCACCTTCAATTCCGCGGCCAGCGCCTTGGCTTTTTCGGGGGTGCGATTCCAGACGCCCGTGAGCAGTCCGGCGCGATGAAGATTGCGCGCCATGTGCGCGCCCATAGCACCCAATCCAACGAAGCCTGTTTGCATGTGAATGGTCCTAAAAGATTCAGCCAAAGGACGGTAGCCTAAGGCTTTGCGGGTTCCGCGGCAAAGCGCGCGGATCCTTAAGGACTGGGAACCAAGTTACCGAGCCGACGCCGATGCGGAGCGGGCGCTGGTAGCCGAGCCGACGGCGGTTGCGGGCGCCCTTAGCCGTTCGCGCTCAGGTCGTGCTGTTGCAGATGGTATCGACATCCTGTTTGGCGTTGAGCCGCTCGGTGTCGATTTCTTGGGAACTCATGAACTGACGTTCGCCGTCCGGGCCGGTTTTGTAGAGCTTGCGGCCTTCGATCAGTTTCTTGTAGCGATCCTGCGCGTCGGTACATTGTTTGTCGCGAGTTTGGGCAACGTCTTGGTCCACGGCCTTCTTGTCATCGAGGTCTTTGGCCGTGGGGACGGCAGTGTTCTTCGCCGCAGGCGCCGCCGGCGTCGACGCCGATCGCGTCGATGCGGAGTGCGGAATCAGGAGCTCGACCACTTCGGCGTGCACGCCGTCGGGCGGCCGATCGCCATACTGCAACTTGCCCTGGGCGTCGACCCACTTGTAGACGACGGCGGAGGCCATGCCCGACCAAGCGATCAAGGCGGCGAACAACAAAAGGCGTTTCATCGTCCAGTCCTCGCTTAATTATTACAGGGCACGATTATTACAGGGCACGCGAACCAGCCTCGCCGGTGCGAATGCGCACCGCCTGGCCGAGATCGCAGACAAAGATCTTGCCGTCACCGATTTTACCCGTGCGCGCTGTTTCAATAATAGCTTCCACAACCCGCTCAACCTGCTCGTCATCGACGGCCAGCTCAAGCTTTACTTTGGGCAGAAAATCAACGACGTATTCCGCCCCCCGATAGAGCTCAGTGTGGCCCTTTTGACGTCCAAAGCCTTTGACCTCTGTCACGGTAATGCCTTGAATACCCACTTCGGCCAGGGCGGCGCGCACATCGTCAAGCTTGAAGGGTTTGATGATGGCGATGACCATTTTCATGCATCGGGCTCCAGGTTCTGTAAAACGCAGTTTAACAGCGGAATTCGAAATAAAATTGCTGCGCCACAGCATGGAGTAATCAATTCTCCTGGGGTATAAACGCCGAGGCGTCTCGCGCCGGGCGCGCGGTATAAAAAACGGCGCGGGTCCTCTTTGAGGGGACCCACGCCGCCGGGATATCGCACCGACGGGGGAGTTGGCTGGCTTGCCGGCGCGAGATGCTCCTAAATCGTCCGAATTTGCGACCGCAGCCCCCGCGGGCGCGACCTTCGAAATCTCAACTAAATAGCGTCTGGACCGGTCTCACCGGTGCGAACCCGCAACGCCTGCTCCAGTTCCAGTACCCATACCTTTCCATCCGACGCGCTGCCGGTCCGAGCGACATTGCAGACCGCTTCCATGACCTGCTCGGCGATCGAATCGTCTACCGCCAGCTCGATTTTCGCTTTCGGCAAAAAGTCGATC
>DATNKC010000211.1:0-11148 GCA_035603615.1 Steroidobacteraceae bacterium
AAGCGCGGCGGTGACCGCGGCCGCCATGACGTAAGGAACAATCACATCGCCATAAGGGACGGCGCCGGGAATGACAGGATCCCGATCCGGCCAGCCGGTGAGATAAGTTCGCCCGGACAACGCGGCGCCGGTGCCGTCGACTCCCCAACTTTGCGCGAGCGGCCCAGTCTGTCCGTATACGCTTCCGGAAACCATGATGAGCGCGGGGTTGGCGTTGCACAGCGAGGCGTAATCGAGACCGAGCTTCTGCATCGTGCCGGGCGAAAAATTCTCGACGATCACGTCCGCCCACCGAATCAGGGGGTCTAAGACTTCGCGGCTCTCGGGGCGCTTCATGTCGAGTGCGAGACTGCGTTTCGAGGTATTGAGATGCGCGAACCACGGCTTGTCGTCAAAGTTGCCGGGTTTCGATGCGCTGACTTGGACATCCAGTCGCGTCAAGCACGGCCGCGTGCGGCTTTCAACCTTGATGACATCGGCACCCAAGTCGCCCAGGGTTTTGGTGGTAATCGATCCGACCAGTGCCCACGAAAAGTCGAGCACGCGCACGCCCGCCAGAGGTCCGGATCCGTTGGGCCGAATTGCCGCGGTGCTCGCGGGGGCCGTCACGTCGGGACCGGACTGTATCGAGACAAATCGCCCGGGGACTCGCACATGATCGGGCCGCTCGCACCAGAAATCGCGGGCTGCCAGATGCGCGTCTCTCAGCACATCGGTGGGTTCGGCAACAACCGTGGCGTTGATTCCACGGCGGCGGCCTTCCTCTGCGATGTCTTGCTTGGTTCGGGTGCGGAAAAACGCTTCGATCGCGCGCTCCCACAAGCCCCGGGTCGCCGAATCCAGCGTGGATCGGTTGTAGGATATCCAATCGACGCCGTGCAAAGGATTCGGCAGGCCTTGCTCATCCATCCAATCACTGAGCGCGCGATTTGCGGGAGCGCCAAAGCGTCCTGTCATCAAGGTATGGAAACACCAGCCATCGGCGAGCGGCCAGATGCATCGCACGGTCGCCAAACCATAGTTGAGCGCGCCGCCGGCCCTCGATAATTTGCGGCGATCGAATTGCCACGCGAGCACACTGTTGAACTGGCGTGAAAAGGCCACTTCTTGGATAGAAACATCCACTCGCTGTCCGCGGCCGGTGAGACCGCGCTCGTAATGAGCGGCCAATGCGCCCGCACCCCCCACCATGTCGGCGTGAAACCGGCAGGCATCCAGTGCCTCCTTGACGGGCGCCCGATCAGGAGTCCCCGTGAGCCGCAGTACGCCGCCCATGGCGGAGGCTATCAATTCGCCGCCCAGCCACTGCCCGCGGGGTGCATCGGCGCCAAATGTGGTGATCGAAACGTGAATCAAGCGCGGCGCGGCCCGCTGCAACCGTTCCGGCGTCCAACCCTGCTGCGCGAGGTTTGCCGGTCCCAACGCTTCCACAAGAAACGATGCATCCGATATATGCGCTTCCATGTCACCGGCCGATACCTGAAGTACGGTCGCGCCCAACGAAGCGAAAAACCGCGGCAACGCGCAGTCGGCAGCCGATGTCATTGCAAGCACGAGATGGCCGTCCAGGAAGTTCATGCCGTTCCCTTGAGTCCACGGGTGAACGAAGTTATTTCCTCGAGCGCGCCATCGCTTAAGTCCCAGCGGCGCCGCACGAGGCGCAGCGTCGGCGTGCCGCTCGCCTGCAGGGCGGACATCTCCGCCGGCAAATCCCAAATCAAGGCGTCTTCCTCTTCGATCAACCAGATGATCACCCCGTCCGCGGCAACGCTCTTGGCCAAGTTTCTGAGCGCGGCCGCCCGATCAATAAAGGCGCGAGTGCTGACCGGCAACGCGTGATAGTGGTCGGCAATCGCATCCAAAGACCCTTCCGCGGGAATCAGCGGCGAACTCACCGATCGGGAGGCATGGGCGTCGCCTTCGCTCACCACATTGCCGCCGCCGGCCTCGACCGCGGCATGTAGCCGCTCGTCGGGTGGAGAGCTGCCGATGAGCAAGAGGCGGGGCCCGCTCCCTGCAGGATCCCCCCGCGACAACCATTCGCCGAAATCGCCATCAAACTCATCGGCGTCGCAAAGATCCGCGCTGCGAAATATTCGATCCATCACGCTGCCGCGAATCCCGCCGGGGCGCTGTCGTAACTGCATCGCCCGGAGAAACAATTCCCGCCGCCGATTGCGTTGGCGAATGGCGCCGGGCAGGGCGTTGGGCACCACGCCGATTTCGGCGGCCAGGCGTTGTGTGGCGAGCCGACTGTGCAGCCTGCTCGATTCCCGGGGGATCTTTGCCAGATCAAAGATAAGCGGTACCGGAGCTGCGGGAAGTTGCCGCGGGCGCAGCTCGCTCAGGTAGTAGTACAGCCGCTGCGCGCTGTCGTCGCTGCGCGGCAGAATGATCGAGTGCATGAAATTCAGCGCGCCTTGCAGGTACTGTTCGGCGATCGATCGCACGTCCGGCATGAAGGTGGATTCCAAATACCGGTCCGCCAGGTCGGTTTTGGCGCCGACCGCGCTTGCCAGGCGCACCGGATACGCGCCGCCCGCGGCGATGAGTTCCACGGGTATTTCCGCGCCAACGAAGCCGATCACCTTCTGCCCCTGTGCGGCATGTGTTCGAGCCCGCGCGAGCGGATCGCGCAGCGCCTGTGCCACTTGATGTTCAAATGCGCTCATTGTCCCAGCGCCTTCGGCAGTGCGAGCACCAGCCCAGGGACGAATATCAGCAACAGCAAGTGCACGAAATCGGAGATCAGAAACGGTACGACGCCGCGAAAAATGCGGCCAATCGACACGTCTTTTGCGATCCCATGAATGACGAATAGATTCATGCCGATGGGAGGGTGCACGAAGCCAATTTCCATCGCGCGCACCAAAAATATGCCGAACCAAATGGGCGACAACCCCATCTGTTGAATGATCGGCAGCAGAATCGGCGTGGTGAGCAACATCAATGCCAGTCCGTCCAACACCGACCCGAGCAGCAGCAGCAGCGCCGCCATCAGGAGCAGCGAAACTATGCGGTTGCCGCTGACCGCCGCGAGCAATACCGATACTTGCTCGGCAATTCCGGTCAGGCTGATGAAGACCGAAAAGATCAGCGCGCCGATAATGACGACGTAGATCATTCCGCTGGTCCGCAGGGTTTGTCTGATCGCGTTACCGAGGCTGCCCCAGTTCAAGCGTCGTCGCCAGGCGCACAATACGAGCGCGCCCAGCGCGCCTACGGAACCGGCCTCCGGCGGTGTAAACCACCCGAGCGCGATGCCGCCGATGACGACCAAGACCAGCAACCCAATGTCCACAATGCGCAGCAGTGCCTGGCGGCGCTCCGGCCAGGTGGCGCGCTCGGTGGGCGGCGCGATGCCGGGTTTGAAATAACACAAGATGATGATCACCAGGCAGTACAGCAGCACCTGGGTGATCGCCGGCACGATGGCGGCCGTGAACAATCGTCCGATGGACTGCTCCGCGATGATGCCGAACACGATGAGCGCCCCGGAAGGAGGCACCATCTGCCCCAGCGTGCCGCCGGCCGCCACGGCGCCGGTTGCCAGTTCGTCCGAGTAGCCGCGCTTGCGCATCTCGGGCAGAGCCACCAGGCCGATGGTCGCTGCCGTCGCCAAACTTGAGCCGCTGATCGTGCCAAAGCCGGCGCAGCCGCCAATCGAGGCCAGCGCCAATCCGCCGCGCCGGTGCCCGATCATGCGCGCCGCGGCGTCGAAGAAATCGCGGCTCGCGTTCGCGGCGAAACAGACATGTGCCATGAAGAGGAATAGCGGCAGCACGCCGAGTTCGTAGCGCGACAAGGTATCGAACAGAATCACGCTCGATTTAATGAGCGCAGGTTCCACTCCCAGCAATAGCGCCATGCCGGCCATGCCGACCAATCCCAACGCGACCCCAATGGGGACACCGGCGGTCAAGACGATCAGCAGCACCAGCACGCCGAGAAATCCGATGAGCGGAGAACCGATCATCGGCCCGGCCGCTTTGCGAAGGCGCGGGCCAGATAGATTGCCGCGACCGCCAGCACTGCGACGATGCTGACGATACGCAGCGGCGCGTACGGAATTCGCAGCAGTTCGCTTTGCTCGTGCCCGTCGCGCAAATCGTACGCAATCCACAGACTGCCGACGCCGAGCGCGGCAAAGAACACCGCGCTGAGCAAGGCGTGCACTCGCTCCATCATTGTGCGCCGGCGCGGCGAGAGCCGGTCGATCAACAAGTGCACGACGGCGTGCTTGTTTGCGACCGTCGCCAGGACAATCGCGGCGGACGAGGCGAGCAGAATCGCGGCCTGCATCAATTCAATCGAGCCCAGCAAGGGAATGCCGAGATGCCGTCCCAGCACCGCGACCGCATCGGCCCCGATCGCGAACAACAGACCGGCGGCTCCCACATAGAACAACCATCGTTGCACGCCGCGGGCGGGTTCGATGTCGGTGTCTTCGGCAGGTTCCGTCATGAGGCCACGACCATATCATCGCGCACGGAGAACAGCAGGGGCGGCAGGCCGGCCTCATGGGTAATTCTTTCCATATAGGCGATCGTTGCCGCCGCGTGCACCCCATCGGCAATTACGGGTCGGCCCGGCGCTTCAACGTGCACAGGCACGAAGCCGGCTTCGACCCGTCCGTCGTCATGCCATTTCAATCGGCCCAAGATGGCGTTGACCGCATCGGGGTGAAACGGCGCCAGCCAATAGTCCGGGTCCGGCTCGAAACCGAACAGCTTCTTGCGCCGTTCGACCCAGGCCGCGCGGGCGGGATTGTCCTGACCGGGGCTGAGCGCACGCGTTACCACGCACCCGTTGCCGAGACCGTGGAATATGGGTTTGCCACGGTAAAATTCGATGCCACGAATCAAATGGGCGTGATGACCGATGACGACTTGCGCGCCGGCATCGATCGCCGCCCAAGCCACGGGCCGTTCGTAGGGCGCCAAGCGCGCCGGCGTATGCACCAGTCCCTTATGCAATGCCACGACCACGAAACTGTCGTCGCGGCAGGCCGCTGCGATGTCGGTTTGCATTTGAGATAGGGACTCGAGGTCCGGCGACTGCAACGAGGCGGTCGGAGAAATCTCGGCTCCATCCGAGGCGAGGATGCGCACATAAGCGCAGCCCCCGCTCGTTTCGGTCGCCCAGCCTGCTTGCGGACCCACGCAGTTATAACTGAGCAAGGCGATGCGGCGTTCAGCGCGTCTCAAAAGCGCCGGCCGGCGCGCCGATGCCAAGTTTACGCCGGCGCCGGTGTGCTCGATGCCCAATCGCGTCAGCTCGGTGCGCGTGTCGGCGATTCCGAGTGCTCCGCAGTCCGCGATGTGATTCCCTGCGAGCGTGACGGCGTCGAAACCCGCGCGCTTGAGCGCGGCCAGATTCGCCGGGTCCGCGCCCGGCGCCGGCACGTCGCCGTGCAATTCGGCGCATCGACTGGTGTGCGGAACTTCGAGATGGCCGATTGCGATGTTCGCCGTCGTGGTGAGCGGCGCAATACCGCTCAGCCAATGGTCCGGACGCGGCTCATCGAGAACCAAGTCACCGGCAAATATGAAGTCGAGCGCAGCCATTCGGAACGGACCTGTGAATTGTTCTTCCCTGAGCCATAGCGGATCTTGCCTCAAGCAAAATTAGTTTGCAATGTAAACTAATTTCTATAATTTACCGGTATGCGACGGTCCCATTCAAAGCCTGAATAGGCGGTTTATTGGAAGAAATGGCCGGCATCGAAGAGGGGGCTGTTGGTTCGGCAAAATAGTTAGTGTTATAAACCAATATGTCTTAGACTCGGAGCGTCTCGCATAGGGGGTTGCCAAGTGATAACCAGAAGACACGCCGCCTTGGGGCTGGCAAGTGCCGGGATCGTCGCCGCCGTCTCGCGTATCGGCAATGCGCGCGCCAATTCAACAACGCCGGCGCCGGTGATCAAAACGAGCCTCGGAGCGGTGCGCGGAGCGGAGCAAAACGCGGTTCTCAGCTTCCTCGGCGTGCCTTATGGCGCGCCAACCGGGGGCGCCTCGCGTTTTTTGCCCCCGCGCGCGGCAGTTCCGTGGAGCGGGGTGCGCGATGCCACACAGCATGGCGACAGTTGTCCCCAGGTCCCGTTGGGGGCTTCGCCCTTTGTTAGGACAACGGCGGCGGCCCCGCCCTCCGCAATGCAAAAGCAGCTCGCAACGCTGTTCGCACGTCCAAACCCGGAGCCGCAGCTGTCGGAAAACTGTCTCGTGCTCAATGTATGGACCGCCGCAGCGGACGCTGCCAAGCGCCCCGTCATGGTGTGGCTGCACGGCGGCGGCTTTGCCGTCGGCTCGGGTTCAGCGCCGGCTTATGACGGAACCCACTTGGCGGCGCGAGGCGATGTCGTCGTGGTGACAATCAATCACCGGCTCAATGTTTTTGGATACCTTTATCTGGGCGAGCTCGCCGGCGAATCGTTTAGCCAGTCCGGCAACGCCGGCATGCTCGATGTGGTCGAGGCGCTTCGCTGGGTTCGCGACAACATCGCTGCCTTCGGCGGAGATCCCGGCAATGTGACGATATTCGGCGAATCCGGCGGGGCGGGCAAGGTGAGCGTCGTTTGCGCAATGCCGGCCGCGAGAGGCCTGTTTCACAAGGCCATCATGCAGAGTGGTCCCTGCCTGCAGATCGCGGACAAGGCGCGCGGTACGGCGATCGCCCGGCAGTTGCTGAAGGATCTTGATCTCTCTCCCGGCCAGATCGGTGAGCTGCAATCGATGGATGCGATGAAACTGGCGGCGGCCGCCGATGCGGCCGAAGTGAAAGTCGTGCCGCGGGTGCTGGGCTTCGGTCCCATGGGACTGATTCCCCTGGTGGATGGCTCGGTGATTCATCACCATCCATTCGATCTGGCGGCGGCGCCGGAGTCGGCGGACGTGCCATTCCTGGTCGGTTCGACCAAGGACGAGGCGGTCCTGTTTGTCGGTCCCTTCCCGCAATGGGGCCAATTCTCCGAGGCCGAGGTGATGGAGCGCCTGCGGCCGATGGCAGGTCAGCGGGCAGAAGAGGCGCTGCGTCTCTACCAGAAACTGCGCCCGGCCGATTCGTTGTCGTACTTGCTGGCCGATGCCGTCACGGACTATTGGATGCGCCAGGCAGCCAATCGGGTGGCTGAGCTCAAGGTCCAGCAGAAGCGCGCTCACGTGTATGTCTACGTGCTCGACTGGGAGATCAATCGCGATCTGCGTTCGCCGCATGGAACCGATGTTTCCCTGGTGTTTGACAACCCAAACGCATCGCCGGCCATTGGCGGCGCCACGGCTGCGCAGATAGTCGCGGATCAAATGAGCGCGGCGTGGGTCGCGTTCGCACGTAGTGGAAATCCGAACAATCCCAAGCTGCCGCATTGGCCGGTCTACGCGTTGCAATCGCGTGCGAACATGGCCTTCGACAGCCATAGCCGAGTGATTAACGACTATGGCCGAGAGGCGCGCGAGTTCTGGGAGAAGGGTTAGGCCCGACTCCGTTAGGGATGGATGCGCCGCAGTAGGGTAAATAACTGAGCGAGTTCCTGCGCAGAAAATAGACGCGTAAAGCGCGTCTCGTGCTCGAGCATTTCCTGGCGGAGTTGATTGAGTTCAGTCTGCCCTTTAGGCGTGAGAAAAATGCCCTGGCGGCGCCGATCGATCGACGACTGCCGGCACGTGACGCATTGGCGGCGCTGCAATCCCTGGACCAGGCCGACAACGGTTGCCTTGTCGATGTCCAACTGATTCGCGATGTCGATCTGCGCGACCCCGGGGTTGGCTTCGACCAGAATCAAGAGGCTGAACAATGCCGGCCGCACCTCGCCTTCGCCCACCGTTCTGCTGAAATCCCTCCACAAGGCGATCTCCGCCCGACGCACGTTGTAGCCCAAGAGGTTTGGCAGCAACCCGACGCTCAAGGGTTGCGATGGCGCCTTCACAACTTTGGCGCGGGTTTTGGCGCGCCCGCCTCCTGCACGACGACTCTTAGCGCGCTTCATGAATTCCTTGGATTTTCGTTAGGCTCCTGGACCGCCATAGATTGCCACAAAGCGCGTGGCCCATGCCACGCGCCGAGGTCCATTTCGCCTAGAACTTCTTGGCGATTTGCAGGGACACGAGGCGGCCAATCGCGCTCGCCACGTTCGGGTCAAATCCACCGCCCCCATTTGGGCTGATCGGAATATTGACGTAGGGAGGATCTTTGTCGAATAGATTGTCGACGTGCGCCGTGAGGGTGAGATCTTTGCTCCAGACGCCCGGGAAGGTCTTGCCCAGATCGTAAATCACGTTCAGGTCGACCGTCGTGTAGTTGCCGACCGATTGGCTCGGCGTGGTTTCGGTGTTGGTGTAGCCATTCTCATAGTTGACGAATGCCAGCGTGGAGACCGGACCGAAGCTCCAGCCAACGCTGCCGCGCATGCGCAATCGCAGCGGGAAGCCGATGTTGTTGAGCTCGTCAAAGCTCGGACCGCCCTGGGTGAACGCGACGTCGTACTTGAAGGTGTAAGTTCCTGTCAGTCCGACCGTCCAGGTTCCTGAATGATCCGTTGGGATCGAGTAGCTGCCGAGGAAGTCGACGCCCTGCGTGACCGTCGTACCGAGATTCAATTCGAGGCCATTTACGAACACGCTGGGGTTGGCCAGGATGGGGCCAAAGACAGGGCCCGGCACCACGTATTGATTGATCAGCGCCGTACAGGCGGCGGAGGGGCAGCGGTTGATCAACGACCCCAACTGCGCAGTCTGCTGCAATATGGTCAGATCGCTCAGGTAGCTCGAGATCTGATTTTTATAATTGATGTTGAAGTAATTCAAGCTTAGGTGCGCTTCCTTCACGGGCTGATAATCCACTCCGAAGGAGTAAGTCTTCGCCGTTTCGGGCTTTAACTGCAGATTGCCGCCGCCCAAGGTGTACCCGACCGAGGTGCCGGTGGGCGACAGAGGGTCGGAATAGTTCTGTACGAAGACGCCCTTCAATGGCCCGACCAATTCGGACAAGAGCGGCGCGCGGAAGGATGTGCCGTAGCTCGCGTGCACCATCACGCCCTCCACGGGAGACCAGTTCAAACCGATTTTTGGATGCGAAGTGCTGCCAAAATCGCTGTAGTTCTCATAACGGCCGGCCACGTCGAGTTCGAGACGCTGCAGACCGGGCAGGGCATTGTCGGCGCCGAAGAAAGGCAGCAAGACTTCCGCGTATCCTGACACGGAATGACGATCCAATTGCTGGCGGATGATCGTATCAGCGCCGCCCGGAACGCCGGAATTGATGCCGTAGAGTAATTCGTCATGGCGCCACTGTCCGCCGACCGCCGCGCGCACATCGCCGCCGGGCATATGGAACAACGGACCGTCGAGCTTGCCTTCAAAGACTTGCTCGCCGGTATCGCCGGGGGCATAGAAACGGTTGGCAAAGACGCTATTGACCACGGCTGGGGAATTGGTGCCCCCAAAAACATTCAGCGCCGTCGCCGGATTGCCGCTGGCAAGCGCTGCGGCCAAATTGCCGTTGTTGAGTTCCGCGAGTTGCTCGTCACGGTCATGATCTTTTCCCGCGGTGCCATCGAATCCCAGATGCCAGTCGTGCGTCAATTTGATATCGATGCCGAGCGTGCCTTGATAGTTCTCGGAATGACCGATGCTGTAGGCATTGTTGCCAAGCTCGTTGCCGAAGAAGTAATTCACCTGTTCGCAATTCGGTGCGCCGGGTGCGGGCGAACACGGTGACAGCACGGCGCCCGGCGGCGACACAAAGAAGGCGTTGGTGGTGGGCACTTCAACTGGGCCGGTGACTTGCTGCACGGCCGAGGTAAAGGCGCGGCGCGCGTAAGTCGCATCGCCGTACAGACTGACCGAGTCGCCGATTTTTTGATCGAAGTCCAACGCGACATTGTTGTGCTCGACCTCAGGCAGAATGTCTTGATACTTGGCCACGTCGCAGCGATTGGCGGTGTTCGGCACCAGTGCAGCCGCGTTGGCCGGCGTGACACCGCCCGGCGGAATGGCATAACTGGTGGGGCCCACCACGATGTTGCCCGGGTTGCACTGGGTGCTGCGGTAGTCGGTGCCGCCGCTGCCGGTCTGATTCGATTCGAAGAAGCTTCGATTCTCGCCGTTAAGATTGGAGTGATAGGAATTTTCGTATCCGAGGCTGAACTGGCCGCTTCCCCAGTTGTGCCCGACGAGCACGCCCAGGCGGCGCTCTTTGTAGTCGTCCGCCCAGCCTTCGCGAGCGCTCATTTCCACGCCCTCGACGTCGCGCCGCAAAATCAGATTCGCCACGCCGGCGATGGCATCGGAACCATAGGTCGCCGAAGCGCCGTCGGCGACGATGTCCACCCGTTGCAGCATGATCGAGGGAAAGGAGTCCGGATCGACCGTGCTGCCGCTGGTGCCCGCTGGAGGCACCCGGTGACCGTCGAGCAAGGTCAGCGTGGCGTAGGGGCTCAAGCCACGCAGATCGATGGAATTTCCCAAGGTGATATTGGTCGCGCCGCCGGTGCCGCTGCGCTGACCCTCGGATACACCCAAATTCGTCACCTGAGGGACATCGCGCAGCATGTCGATGACGGTATTGCCGCCCGTTGCTTGCAGTTGCGCTTGATCGACCGCGATCAGACTGGAGCCGACTGGGGCAGTGCCGCGAATCAAGGTGCCGGTGACGACGATCTCTTGCAGATCCGCGTCGGCGGTAGCGGCCGGCGCGGCAGCCGTCTGCGCCATCGCCACGCTGGAGATGAATGAGGCCAGTGCTGCCGACAGCAGTGCACCGATGCGCGTGGATTTGATGATTCTCGACGTGCCAAGCGGCCCGCCAACAGTTTTAGTGACCATGCAATCTCCCCCAAGAGCCAGCCGTTTGTTGTATGCGCTTACATCGAGAGCCCGGAGAATATCCAAACGGTTGCTCAAAGTAAACATTAGTTTGTAATATCAACTAATATTTCGGAAGTGCTGTCTGCGCATTTGGTTGGCGAGGCGCGCTAACAAGAGCGCCGCGTTCAGGCGTAATTACGATAATTCGGCGTTGATATATGTGAAACAGGGCAGGACGTCGCGGTAATTTCGTTTATTTCTTCAACTAAATTGGCGCGAACCGGAAACCGATATTTATCGCGATGCGCTCTTTGTGGGTGGTATTGTCAACGAATCAACCATGCGCGGC
>DATNKC010000212.1:0-2034 GCA_035603615.1 Steroidobacteraceae bacterium
GCTCTAACAGTGGCCGCGGCCGGCCCGATCGGCCTCGTTATTGCTTTCAAGGTGGTTGTGCTGAATCGTCCGTCACTGACCAAACTCGCCATGGCAGCGCTGTGCATTCTCGCCGCATGGACAGGGCTCACCTATTCCCTACAACTTCTCGCGGAGCCCGAACCCGCCTCTCATTGGCGCGAATTCGTGTTGATCGCGCTGCTTCCTGCCTTGGGTATCGCGCATCTGCTTTATCTTGCTTCACGTCCGAGAAACGAGCTCGCGGCGACGTAAATCATTGCTCAATCACCGCGGCCCTTGGCCGTGAGTCGCCACCACCTTGCATGTGGTCAAAAATGCAGCACTTTGGCGCAACTCGCTGAATAGCGATGACGTTTCGGTGACAAGGAACCGGTTGTGCACTGGGTTATCCACCGAAAACGGGAATTGCAGAAGTCAACCTCAACAATGGGCGAGCGGACGAATTGAATCGTGGGATGCCTAACTTTTCGACGCTGGCAACGGTCGGAAGTCAGCGGCTGTTCTATTGCTGCGGTAAGCTAACGGCAATGTTTTGCGTTTCATCGCATCGTTCTACTGCAGTGGACCACGAATGACCGACAATTTACGATCGCCGCTTCGCTCAGTTATCCTGGCGCTAGCCATCGCAACCTGGCCGGCGCTGGCCACACGAGCCCAGACTGCCGACTCATCCATCGACAGCCTATTCGCTGGGTACTCGGCCTCAACGCCGGGCTGCACCTTGGGAATCGAACGAGCCGGGCAGCCGGTGCTCGAACGGGCCTATGGGGCGGCGGATCTCGAGCATGGCGTACCCAACCGTGTGGACACGGTGTTCGAGGCCGGCTCGGTGACCAAACAGTTCACCGCCGCCTCGATATTGTTGCTGGTACAGGACGGTCGACTAGCGCTTCAGGACTCGGTTCGCAAATACATCCCCGAACTGCCCGATTACACAGGGCCCATCACGGTCGCACAACTGCTCGGCCATACCAGCGGACTGCGCGACTGGGGTGGGGTTGAGGATATCGCCGGTTGGCCGAGAGGCGACCGGATCTATTCAATGGACGACGTTTTGCATATCACGGCGCTGCAAAAAGCTTTGAACTACAAGCCGGGTTCTGCCTGGTCGTACACCAACACCGGTTACAACCTGCTTGCGATCATCGTCGAGCGAATCAGCGGCAAGAAGCTGCCGGCGTTTTCGCATGAGCGGATTTTCGTTCCGCTCGGCATGACACACACGCAATGGCGAGATGATTTCAGGAGAATCGTACGAGACCGAGCCATCGCCTACAGTCCCGTCGCCGGCGGCTATCAGCAAACCATGCCGTTCGAGGACGCCATCGGAAATGGCGGCCTGCTAACCACGGTCGGCGATCTTTTGACCTGGAATCGAGCGCTTACTCAGGGGACGTTGGGAGCCTCCGTAACCGCCGAGTTACAGCGTCGCTCTATACTCAACGACGGCCGCGCGGTTGATTACGCACGCGGGCTATTCATCGAGCGCTATCACGGATTTGCCGAGGTCTCCCATGCTGGAGCCACCGCCGGCTATCGCGCTTGGCTCGGCCGCTATCCAGACCAGCATCTGTCGATTGCCCTGCTCTGCAACGCTGCCGACGCCCGTACGCCCAATTTGGCCCATGCTGTGGCGGATCGCTACCTTTCCGGCGCGCCGGCGCCCATGACTGTTGCGCGGGATCATTCCCTGGCCAAATGGGCGGGACTGTATGTCGACGATCGCGCCGGCGCGCCGCTGACCCTCACATGGAGTGGTGACCATTTGCAGAGCGACGATGGCGCTACGCTCAATACTGTGGCCGGAGGCGGATTGCGTCTGGGGAATAGATCGATGACGCTGCTGCCGGACGATCGGTTTCAGCTGGATCAAACAGGCGACGTCGTTACGTACAAGCGGGCCTTATCCTACGCGCCGACACGCGCCGAACTGCAGGCGATCGTCGGCCATTACCAAAGCGCAGAAGCCGAGGCCGGCTTCATTATCTCGTTGGACGGCGACCATCTGCGCTT
>DATNKC010000213.1:0-2627 GCA_035603615.1 Steroidobacteraceae bacterium
GCCTTAAGTTTTGTGAGGATTTCCCCGCAAAATTCGTGGAAAGGCGCCTGTGCAAAGCGCATTGACCCAGTCTTCGCAGATGCCGATTGCCTCACGCGGCTTGAATGTCTCGGAACTGAGGCTCAATTCGACCCATAGGCCATCCAGCAGCGCACTGAGAGCGATCGCCGCGGAGCGCAGCTTCAACTTGGGTGCGGCGCCCGATTTGACCAGCTCGCCCAGCAGGCCTTCGAGGATGGACCGGTATTTTCCGTAAGTTCGATCATGGACTTCGCGTATCGCACGCGAGTGCGCGACCATGCTCCAGAACACCACCCACACGTTGAAAAGTTGCGGATCGAGAAGGTCCGGCGCAAATGATGCGCGGAAAAAATCGCTCAGGCGTTCGCGCGGCGAGGCAGCGCGATTGTGCGCGCGGGCGCGCAACTCATCCTGCAGTGAAAGCGCCAGAGTCTCGTAGGTCTCCGCAATCAATCCCGACTTGCTGGGAAAGTGGTGATTGATCAAGCCGATCGAGACGCCCGCCGCCGCGCTTATACGGCGCACCGAGACGCCGTCGTGGCCGTACTTTTTCAAACAGCGAAGGGTGGCCTCAACCAGAGCTTCGCGGCGTACCGCAGGTGTGGCGCGCCGAAATTTCGGCACGCGCGGCTGCTTTTTCTTCACGCTGCGCGGTACGCCCGATAATCCAGCCCGAGCGCGCTCGCGACCGCCTCATGGGTCAATTGACCGGCATGCACATTGAGACCTTGAGCCAAGCCGGGATCCTTGGAGATGGCCGCGCGCCAGCCGTGATCGGCCAGCGCCTTCACATACGGCAGAGTTGCATTGGTGAGCGCAAAGGTCGACGTCCTCGGTACCGCTCCTGGCATGTTGGTCACCGCGTAGTGGATGACACCGTCCAACACATACGTCGGTTCGGCATGAGTCGTAGGATGACTGGTTTCGAAGCAGCCGCCCTGATCGATCGCAATATCAACCAGCACTGCACCCGGCTTCATGGTCTTGACCATGGCACGCGTAACCAGCTTGGGCGCCGCCGCGCCCGCTATCAGCACAGCGCCGATGACCAGGTCGGCGTCGCGCACCAATTCCTCGATGGCATGCGCGGTCGAATACACGGTCTTGAGTTGGCTGCCAAAAATCGCGGAGAGCTCTCTCAAGCGTTTGACCGAGCGATCTACCACGGTTACATCGGCACGCAGGCCGACCGCCATTTCGACCGCGTGAGTCCCGGATACGCCGCCGCCGAGCACAACCACCTTGGCAGGCGCCACGCCCGGCACGCCGCCGAGAAGCACGCCGAATCCGCCGTTGGCCTTTTGCAGACAATTGGCGCCGACTTGCACCGACATGCGTCCGGCTACTTCACTCATGGGAGTCAACAGCGGCAACGAGCCATCGGGTGCCGTTACCGTCTCGTAGGCGATGGCAGTGGCGCCCGAGGCAAGCAGCGCCATCGTTTGCTCGCGATCGGCTGCCAAATGTAAATAAGTAAACAGCGTTTGATTGCCGCGCAACATCTTGCACTCGTCCAGCTGCGGCTCCTTGACCTTCACGATCAGATCGGTGGAACCAAAAATATCTTCGACCCGCTTGGAGATTGAAGCCCCCGCGGCTTGGTAGTGCGAATCATCGAAGCCTATACCTGCCCCCGCGCCGCTTTGAACGATGACTTGATGTCCCGAGTCGACGAGCTCGCGTACGCCCGCGGGCACCAGACCCACTCGATATTCATGAATTTTGATTTCTTTGGGGACACCGATTTTCATAAAACGCTCCGCAGGGTAGACCGGGATGGCAAGGTTACTCACCCAGGCGTCGAGAAACAATCGGCTCCGAACGGCATTAGACGATATTGCCGGGTTCCCGCACGAGTTCCCGCACGAGCAGACGCTGCCAGAGCCATTCCTGCCGGGTTTTGGGGGCATTCAACGACATGCGCTCCAAATACGGCCTGACTGCGCTCGGCGTGCCAAGCGAAGCCGCCGCCAGGCCGGCGGCCTTGACACGCGGCCAAGCTCCTGAAGTCTTCTCCTTCAGGTTGCCGAGCGCCTTCGCCAGCACGATTTCCTCATTGGTGAAGTCGGTGCCGAATGGAAATTCGGAGAACAATCCCCGGGCCCGCGCCAGAATGAAACGCTCTTCCAAAGCGCGCGGAGTGTTGTTTCGGTGCAATTCGGGAATTTGATAGTCGGAGCGCAGTTTTCCCGCCGCCTGAGCTTCGCGCTTCAAGCCGTCCTGAAAGCGCGAATCCGCAATGTTCAATACCGAGGCGATCACATCCTGGTCGCTCAAGCCGCGCAAATCCGCCACGCCGTATTCGGTCACCACGATATCGCGCAGATGCCGAGGAATGGTCGTGTTCCCATAATTCCACAGGATGTTCGAGGTGACTTTGGAATGCTTTTCGCGCGTGCTGCGCAGCGTGAGAATCGAACGCGCGTCCGGCAAAGAGTGCGCCATCGCGACGAAATTATATTGTCCGCCGACACCGCTGACGACGCGGCCATCGGCCAAGCCGTCCGACACCGCCGCGCCCAGCAGCGTCATCATCATGGTGGAATTCAGAAACCTGCCGTGCCGGCGCTGTGCAATTTTCAACGCTTGATCGGCGCCATCGAGCT
>DATNKC010000214.1:0-4983 GCA_035603615.1 Steroidobacteraceae bacterium
AGGTAACCGTAGGGGCCTCGCTCTGCAGCCGCATATCGGGAGTGGTGGCGCTCATGCTGTTTTCCTCTACAACTCGCTCGGAAAGTACTTGATGACCGTGTCGACCGGATTCGGTGCCGCCTGCCCCAACCCGCAAATCGATGCGTCGCGCATGACTTGGGACAGTTCAGCCAGCAGCGGCTTGTCCCAGTCATCACCGGCGATGAGCGCATTGGTCTTGGCGGTCCCGACGCGGCAGGGTGTGCATTGACCGCAGGACTCATGTTCAAAAAAACGCATCATGTTGCGCGCGGCCGCCTTGGCGGTATCTTGCGATGACAACACGATCACCGCGGCGGAACCTATGAAGCAGCCGTAGGGCTGCAAGGTGTCGAAATCCAACGGAATGTCGCCCAGAGAGGCGGGCAGAATACCGCCGGACGCGCCGCCCGGGAGGTAGCCGTAAAAAATGTGGCCCTCTTTCATGCCGCCGCAAAACTCATCGATCAATTGCCGCACCGTGATGCCCGCGGGGGCGAGTTTCACGCCCGGATTTTTCACCCGTCCTGAAACCGAGAAGCTGCGCAACCCTTTGCGGCCGTTGCGCCCTTGGGAGGCAAACCACGGCGCGCCTTTTTCGAGTAACTCGCGCACCCAGAACAACGTTTCGAAGTTATGTTCCAAGGTCGGCCGCCCAAACAGCCCGACTTGCGCCACATAGGGAGGACGCAGGCGCGGCATACCGCGCTTGCCCTCGATCGATTCGATCATCGCCGACTCTTCGCCGCAAATGTAGGCGCCGGCGCCGCGGCGCAATTCAATCTTGGGCAAGGGCACGGGCGGATTGTCCGCGAGCTTTGCCAGTTCCTTTTCCAGGAGCGCGCGACAGCCGTGATACTCGTCGCGCAGGTAAATATAGATGGCAGAAATGCCGACGGCCCAGGCTGCGATGAGCATGCCCTCGAGAAAGCGATGCGGATCGCGTTCAAGGTACACGCGATCCTTGAAGGTGCCGGGCTCGCCCTCATCGATGTTGACCGCCATCATTCGCGGTGCCGCCTCGCCGCGCACGATGCGCCACTTGCGGCCGGTCGGAAAACCCGCACCGCCCAAGCCCCGCAGGCCCGAATCCTCCATGGTCTTCAAAACGCTCTCAAGATCGCGCCGGTGCTCCATGCAGTCGCGCAGCAGCGAATAGCCGCCCTCTTTGCTGTATGCGTCGAAGTCGATGTAGTTGCCGGGAGAATCGGTGATCTGTCCGGCCTGCACCTCGGCGCGCACCGCCTCCAAGGTGGCTCTGGGCACGGGCTTCTGGTGAACTATTGCGACGGGGGCCTGCTCACAGCGCCCGACGCAGGGCGCGGGAATCACGCGCACTTCGCGCCCGAGCAGCGCCGGTAGCTTCTCGAGCAGCTGCTTCGCGCCGCCCATTTCGCAGCTCAGGCCATCGCAGACCCGCACGGTGAGCGCCGCGGCTGCGGGAAGAGAACCGTCGGGATTTTCCTTTACGACATCGAAGTGATGATAGAAGGTGGCCACTTCATAGACTTCGGTCTGCGCCAAGCCTAGAAGTTTCGCCAGTGCCGCCATGTGCGGCGCGCCCAACTGGCGATAGCGATCATTGATGAGGTGCAAGTACTCGATCAGCAGGTCGTGACGCCAGGGCCCAGGACCGATCAGCGCCTCAACCTCGGCCAGAGCCTGTGGGGCCACCTGGCGTCCTCGCGGCGCCTGTCGTTTGCGCTGTTTGGTCGCGCCTGCACGTGCTATGGGAATCACCGGACTGGTCACTAATCAACTCCGCGACACGGGGGTATTCAGTATGGTGTCAGCTGATATATGTGTCCAATCGATTCGGTTTCTCAATAAAAGGGAGTTATCGATCAATAGCTTGCGCTTATCGTTGCTCTGCCCGGGCTGACTCGCAGGATTCCGGCGTCCTATTGGCCGCAAACATGGGATAGAGCGCCATGAGCTTGCGCATCACGCCATTGGTCCAGCCGAAACCGTCCTGCGTCGGATATTCCCCGCCGCCGCCGGTGCGTCCGGTGCTCATGACGTCGTATTTCTCGACGAGCTTGCCGCTCTCATCGTAAACGCGGTTCACGCCGACCATCCAGCGGCAGGCCACGGTGGCGGCCAAGGGTGAAATTGCGTAGTGACGGAAACCGGAGACGCCGATCCATTGCAGGGGCGGCCAACCATTGGGCGCGTCCCACTGCTGTCCGGTCACCAGCGGTGTGGTAACAATGCCGCCGGGTTTGAGCAGATCGCGCGAGACGGTCGCGGCCACGGCCGCCGCTTGCGTCTGGCTCGCCAGCGCGACGAATAACGGATAAAGCGTCGCCGCCGAAATCCGCGGCACTTGCGCCCGCTTCACCCAGAGATAATCGCGAAACACGCCGCCCGCCGAATCCCAAAGATAGTGATTGACCGCCTCGCGCCGCGCGCTTGCGCGGTGAGCGAACTCGGCCACGCAGGCGGCATCGTGAACCCGCTCGCAACCCGAACCGATGGCCTGCTCAAGTCCAAACAGAAGGCTGTTCAGATCGATCGGGATGATCTCGGTAGTGTTGATGGTGTCGAGGGTCTTGCCATCGGCAAACCAGCGCGAGCCGAAGTCCCAGCCGCTTTCGGCCGCCGCCCGTAGGTCGCGATACAACTGCGTCGGGATACGCCCGCTGCGTTGGGCGAGTGCCGAGTCTTCGCGATAGGACTCATCGCGCGGCGTGTCGGAATCGTCCCAAAAGCGGTTGAGCACCGCACCGTCGGGCATAGAAACGACGCGGCGATGGGCGGTGCCGGGACGCAAACCTTTCTCGCCTTGCATCCAAAAAGCGTGTTCGCGCCGGAGCTGTGGCAAATAGCGTGCGTAGGCAGCCGCCGGATCTTCGTTGTTGAGCAATCCAACCATCGCATAGAAAAACGGCGGCTGCGAACGGCTCAGGTAGTAGCTGCGCGTGCCGTTTGGCACGTGACCGTAAGCGTCAATCAGGGAGGCAAAGTCCCGCACCATGTGCTCGACCAAATCGTGCCGGCCGCTTTCCGCCAACCCCAGCATCGTGAAATATGAATCCCAGTAATACATTTCGCGGAAGCGGCCGCCCGGGACGACGTAGGGTTCCGGCAGCGGCAGCAGCGAAGAATACGGCGGCGCGGTCGTAGTACGACGCGTCAACTGATCCCACAGCAGGTCGATGTGACGGGTGATGCTGACGTGTTCCTGGCTAGGTCGCGCCGTTCCATTGACTTGCGCCGGCAATTCGAAATTTGCTGCGACAAAGGCTTGCAACGCCTCCCGCGAGGTGGGTTTCGCGGCATCGAAGCGCGACAAAATCTCGGCCGGCGCGGATTTCGGCACGGCATCTGCGAAGGTTTTGCTGTCGGGGAATACCTGCTCGGTCTGCACGGCAACAAACAGATTCTTGAAGAGCACCTGCGGCGGGGTTGCAGCTGGAGCCGAGGCCAACTCCGCCGGCCGTGATTGCCCTTGTGCCGCCGATTGCCCCAGCGCGCCCGGCAAAATGGCGAGAGTCAGCGCGGCACTTAATAGTCCGCGGCCTGTGCATCGTGCAAAATTCATGTTGTCTCCTGGCGTGTCGAGCCGCGGTATCGTCATGCCTTCCCATGGGGATGTCAAAGCAGCACAATCGTCGACGCCCGATTCGAGACGCTGAGAGGAGCATTGCCATGTCGAAGACCAAAGACCTGACCCGCCGCGAGTTCGTCGCGGGCGCGGGCAAAGCGCTGGGCGTCATGGTGGCGGCGAGTGCTCCCTTGATCGTCCCACGCCGCGTGCTGGGCCGCGGCCAGCGCGCGCCGAGCGATACCGTGAATCTCGCCGTTGTCGGTTTCGGTTCAATGGGATCGCAAAACGCGCAAGTGCTGGCGCAATCCGACCACATTAGCGTGGTGTGCGATGTCGATTTGGCCTATAGCGCACGCTGTGTTGAAAAACTCTCAAGAGATGCGCAAGGCCAGCCACGGCCCGAGGGTGTGAAACTCAAGGAGCAGTTCGACAAAGCGAAGCGCTACACCGATTTTCGCGACATGCTTGCGAAAGAGAAACATATCGACGGAGTCGTGATCGCGACCGCCGATCACAATCATGCGGTGGTCGCCAAGGCAGCGATGGAGGCCGGCAAGCATGTCTATGTGCAAAAGCCGCTGACCGCGACCGTGCACGAGGCACGCATGCTGCGCGAGCTAGCGCTCAAGAATCCGAAGCTCGTCACTCAGATGGGCAACCAAGGACACTCGAGCGAAGGTGCGCGACTCATCAACGAGTGGATTGGCGCGGGCGTCATCGGACCGGTGCACGAAGTACACGTGTGGACCAATCGGCCGGTGGTCTACTGGCCGCAGGGGATTGCGCGGCCCACCGGGGTGCCGCCGGTAGAGGCACCCGGCGCCTTCGGCAATCCCTGGACTTTTCGTTACCTACAGGATGTGCTCGCCACTGCCATGGGCAGCGGCGGCGCACCGCCCGCGGGGCTCGACTGGGATTTGTACTTGGGCCCGATCGCCGAAAATGTTCCCTACCATCCGGTCTATCACCCTTTCAACTGGCGCGGCTGGCTGGCCTTTGGATGTGGAGCGATCGGCGACATGGGCGCACATCTCATCGATCATCCCTTTTGGGCCTTGGGTCTCAATTATCCTGAGAGTATCGAGGCCACCTCCACGCAGTGGGGCACCATGCCTCTCCCGCCATCAGATCCCGCGGCTGCAAACGCTGCGCCCGGCCGCGCACCGCGCCAGCCCGTGTCCTATCCGGTCTCGACGTGCGTGCATTATCAGTTCGCGGCCCGCGGCAGCCAGCCGCCGGTAAAACTGTCGTGGTTCGACGGCGGTATTTATCCGCCCCGCCCCGACGTGCTGCCGGATGAGGTCACCCTCAAGAGCGAAGGCGGCGTGATATTCATCGGCGAAAAAGGCATTCTCTTGCACGATACGTACGGTACGAATCCGCGGCTGTATCCGCAAGGGTTGGCCGAGGCGGCC
>DATNKC010000215.1:0-4628 GCA_035603615.1 Steroidobacteraceae bacterium
CCTTTACCCGACTCTCCCGATCGCCGATCGGCGATCCTCCAAAGACGACAAGGAGCGCCGGCAACGATCGGACCAAGGTCCGGACAAACCGGCCTCGAAATCCGCCGACACGCCGGAAGCGGGCGGCGGGCCTCGGCCGCCTAAGTCGCATATTGATGAGTACGCCTGACCTAATTTGAGCGGCCGCCCGGATGGGCAGGGGCGATGAGCAGCTTCAAGGTCCGGAAGAGCCAGGACCTCGAAGCTCCTCATCGCCCCTGGCCTTTCAGACGGCCGCTCAAATTCACGACGTCCGAGGCAGCCCGCATGTGATATCGACCGGCCCGGTCGATATCACATAGCGTTGCGGCCCCTCCGCAATAGGCTCAAACTCGCACCCGGAAAGGAATCGCAAACAGGTGGAGTCATGAAGCGTCTGTCACTGTTGCTCGCCGGCCTTCTCGCTATTGCCTATGGCTCTAACGTCTGGGCCGCCAACGCCTATACGCAAGGCGCCGTGCATTTGCGCGCAGGACCGAGCTCCGACTATCCCTTGGTCACGACCGTACCGCCCAACGCCTTGTTGAATCTCAACGGTTGTCTCGATGACTGGACCTGGTGCGATGTTGATTGGGAAGGCAATCGCGGCTGGGTCTACGGCAACTATTTGTATTACGACTATCAAAGCCGCCGTGTGCCGGTCATCCAGTTCGGCGCGCAATTAGGTATCGGCATCGTTGCCTTCAGTCTCGGCGACTATTGGGGACGCTACTATGCGGGCCGCCCCTGGTATGGGCGCCGCGATTACTGGATGCACCGGCCAGTGCCGCCGCGTCGGCCGCCGCCACCGCGACCCAGGCCACCCGTAGTGCGTCCCAATCCGCCGCCACGGCCGCGCCCGCCGCCGCCGCGACCCCGGCCGCCGGTGACTCGACCGACCCCCGACCGCCCGAATCCGCCGCCGCGGCCGAACCCGGGGACGCGGCCTGACCCTGGCTCGCGCCCAAATCCCGCCCCGCGGCCGACGCGGCCGGACACGAAACCGGCGCCGAAACCGGCGCCGAAGCCGGCACCCAAGCCTGCGCCGGATCGGCCTTCAGGTCCTGACCGGCCGCCAAACTAGGGTTTGTACCGCAGTGGCGAGCCAAAAAGCCGGCTTCGCCGGCCAGAAATCGTGTTGCTTTAAAAATAGCCAATTGGGCGGAAGATCAATGAAATATTTCTTGCGGGTGATTTCGGCGCTGGCATGTATCGCGGGCTCAGTAACCTTAAGTGTCGCGCAGGCCCCGGCGCAGACGGCATTGTCGCTCGATAAAATCATGGCGGATCCGGACTGGATCGGACCGCCGGTCAGCGACGCTTATTGGTCGGCCGATGCCAAAGCGGTGTACTACTCGCTGAAGCGCATCGGATCGCCGATCGTAGATTTGCATCGTGTTGATCCGGCAAGCGGCAAGGATCAGGTCGTGGATACGGCCGCCATGGCAAATGCCGACGGACCCGCGGTTTACGATCGCGCCGGTAAACGCGCGGCCTTTATCCGCCATCAAGATATTTTCGTGCGCGACCTATCGAGCGGTCGATTGCTGCAAATCACGCGAACGCCGCAGGCTAAAAGCTCCCCGCAATTTTCGGCCGACGGACGAATTTTAAGTTTCCGCGTCGACCATGATTGGTTCCTGCACGATTTCGGCAGCGGCGTAACGACCCCTGCTGCCATCGTCAAAGCGGAGAAAGATCCGAATGCGCCGCCGACCGCGGATGATCTGCGCGAAATGCAGCTGCGTACCTTTTCCACCTTGAAGAAACTGCATGACGACGCCGAGACCGCCCGCAAACACGCCGAGGCCCTGCAGCAGGGCGACGTCACGCGTTCCGTGTTGCCGTTTTATCTGGGAGACGAGGTCGTGATCCGCGGCACCGAACTGTCGCCGGATGCGCGCTGGCTCCTGGTCGTGACGGAGCCGAAATCCCATGTGAAAGGACGGGAAGGGCAGCTCACGCGCTATGTCACCGAGTCCGGCTATGAGGAATTCGAAAAGGAGCGGCTGCGCGTCGGCCGCAACCCGCCCGCGCCGCAATCCTTGATGTTGCTCAATCTCACCGACCACACGATGCACGCGCTTGCGCTGGAGAAGCTGCCCGGTATTGACGAGGACCCGTTGAAAGCCGTGCGCGAGGAGAACGCCAAGGTGCACCCTCCGGCCAATCCGTCATCGGCGAATGCGCCGCCGGCCGCGGCCGGCGAGCGACCCGTGAGCGGCGACAAGGTAAGTGGCGACAAGGCGAACGGCGACAGGGCGAGTGGCGACAAAAAGGCGCGCGGTGTCTGGGTGATCAACCGTGAGCGCGATTCGGCCAACCGCGGCGTCGTCTGGAGCGCCGATGGCGGCGCGCTTGGCATCGAGATCTACGCGATCGATCACAAAGATCGATGGATCGTCAGTGTCGACCTGGCCAACCACGTGCTCGTGCCGCAGCACCGTTTGACTGATGCGGCGTGGATTGAAGACGCATTCAGCGAGTTTGGCTGGCTCAATGACAATCGCACGCTGTGGTACGAATCCGAAGAATCGGGTTTCGCGCACCTCTACACCAAAGCGCTGAACGGCACGGCGCGCGCGCTGACGCACGGTCAATTCGAAGTGTCGAGTCCACAGCTGTCCGACGATGGCCGCTGGTTCTACGTGCTCAGCAACGAAGTGGCGCCTTATTCATACGACGTTTATCGGGTTCCGAGCGGCGGCGGGGCGCTGCAGCGTCTGACCAAGCTCGAGGGAGTCGAAAGGGCCGAGGTGGATCGAAGCGGCAAACAGTTGTTGCTGACCCATTCGACGCCGTATCTGCGCACGCAAATCGCGGTGACCAAGGCCGACGGCTCGGGTGCGCCCCGAGAATTGACCGATACTCGCACCGCGGAGTACAAAAACATGACGTGGATCCAGCCGGAGATCGTGAAGATTCCGTCCACGCATTTCGGCGGCGTGATTTACGCGAAACTTTATCGCGACGCCGGCGCCGCTGCCGGCGCGAAGAAACCCGCCGTGCTGTTTGTTCATGGAGCGGGCTATCTGCAGGACGTGCATCTGCGCTATTCGTATTATTTTCGCGAGCAGATGTTCAATAATCTACTGGCGCACCAAGGCTACGTGGTTCTCGACATGGATTACCGCGCCTCGGCCGGCTATGGCCGCGATTGGCGCACCGCCATCTACCGGCAGATGGGACATCCCGAGTTGGAAGACCTGCTCGACGGCAAGAAATGGCTGGTCGAGCAGGCGGCCGTCGATCCGAAACACGTCGGCGTTTACGGCGGTTCCTACGGCGGCTTCATGACCTTGATGGCCTTGTTTCGCGCGCCGGGGGAATTCGCGGCGGGCGCCGCGTTGCGTCCGGTCACCGATTGGATGCAATACGATCGCAACTACACGTCCGGCATTTTGAACGACCCTCAAGTCGATCCGATCGCCTATGAGCGTTCTTCGCCCATTGAATTCGCGGCCGGCTTGCAAGATGCGCTGCTCATTTGCCACGGCGTGATCGATGACAATGTCCTGTTCGAAGATTCGATGCGCCTGTACGAACGCCTGATCGAATTGCACAAAGACAATTTCAGCATGTCGCCATACCCGCTGGACCGGCACGGATTTACCAACGCCGATTCATGGCTCGACGAATACAAGCGAATTTACCGGCTGTTCGAGGCCAATCTCAAATAACCGCCGGCACCGATGAAGCGACGCGGCGCAGCCGCGTCACTCGCCGGCGATTTCCGCTGCCGCTCGCGCGAGTATGGCGGCGATACGCTGCTGTTCCTCGTGCGAGCTGTGCCGTTTGTCGGCCAGCGCGAGTTTCAGATCGTGCCGTGCTCGATGCAGTTCACGTGAGCCGTGCCGCTCATGATCCGGCTCCTCGCCGCCTTCCTCCGCGTCGAGAACCCGACGTACGCGATCCATTCGCTCTCCTACGCGGCCGAATTGAGCAAAGAGCGCATCGGCCGTGGATAGGTTCTTGGCCAGGTGCTCCTTGCCCGTGTCGGTGATGCTATACAGCTTGCGCGCGCCATCGGCGGCGACGGTCGCGTGGCCGATCTCTTCGAGGTAGGTCAGCGCGGGGTACACCATGCCGGGGCTTGGGACGTAGAAACCTTTCGAGCGCTCATCGAGATCCTTGATGATTTCGTAGCCGTAGCGCGATTTTTCGTCCAGCAGCTTGAGAATGAGGAGCTGCAAGTCGCCGGAGGCGAGCTTTCGCCCCATGCCAAATCCGCGGCCGCCCATGCCGCCGCCCTCCATGAAACCCCTGCCAAAGTGACCGAACGCATGATGGCCGCCGCGATGGCGCCCCACAAAACGATAGAAATGATGATGCATGGTATCTCTCGATATGTTTTAAGACATGTCGTACGATATATATATCTTACGATAATGTCAATTCCCAAAAAGATACTGACAGCTAAGATCAATCCCTTGCGGTTTGGCCCCGACTTTGCATTGACACTCGGTGACGCGCACCGCAAAATACGCGGCTCATTTTAGGGAGGGGTACCCAAGCGGCCAACGGGGGCAGACTGTAAATCTGCTGGCTTATGCCTTCGTAGGTTCGAATCCTACCCCCTCCACCAGCGAAGGATGTGGGGTCGTGCCATT
>DATNKC010000216.1:0-7312 GCA_035603615.1 Steroidobacteraceae bacterium
AACTCCATGGTGTAGTTCGCCCGGCCCTGGCTCATGGAGCGCATGGATGTCGAGTATTGAAACATTTCGGCGAGCGGCACCTCAGCGGTGACCACCTTGCCGGACGGACTGTCTTCCGTGCCGACGATCTGGCCGCGGCGCCGGCTCAAATCGCCGACGATATCGCCGTAATAATCCTCCGGCACCACGACTTCCACCTTCATGATGGGTTCGAGCAGCACCGGCTTGGCTTTGCGAAAACCTTCCTTGAATCCGATCGAGCCCGCGATTTTGAAGGCCATTTCGTTCGAGTCGACGTCATGGAAGGAGCCGTCGAAAATTGTGACCTTCACATCCACGATGGGATAGCCCGCGATCACTCCGGTCTGCACCGCTTCTTGGATGCCCTTGTCCACGGCAGGGATGTACTCGCGCGGCACGGTGCCGCCGACGATGCCATTGACGAACTCGTAGCCCTTGCCCTGGGGCAGCGGCTCGAGCTTCAGCCACACATGGCCGTATTGGCCGCGACCGCCGGTCTGGCGAATGAACTTGCCCTCGGATTCGACCGTGCTGCGCAGGGTTTCGCGATAGGCCACCTGCGGCTTGCCCACATTGGCGTCGACTTTGAACTCGCGCTTCATGCGATCGACGATGATCTCGAGATGCAGTTCCCCCATGCCTTCGATGATGGTCTGCCCTGATTCCGCGTCCGTGTGCACTCGAAACGACGGATCTTCCTTCGCCAGGCGCTGCAGGGCCAAGCCCATTTTTTCCTGATCGACCTTGGTTTTCGGCTCCACGGCGACGGAGATCACCGGCTCCGGGAAATCCATCTTCTCGAGGATGATGACCTTGTTAAGATCGGACAGCGTGTCGCCGGTGGTGACGTCCTTCAAGCCCACGGCGGCGGCGATGTCGCCGGCGTGCACTTCTTTGATCTCGGAGCGATCGCTGGCATGCATTTGCAGCAGGCGGCCGATGCGCTCGGTGCGACTGCGATTCGGCACGAACACTTGGTCGCCCGATTTCAAGGTGCCGGAGTAGACCCGGAAGAAGGTGAGATTGCCGACGAAGGGATCGTTCAGGATCTTGAATGCCAGCGCCGCGAACGGCTCGTCATCATCCGCTTTGCGGGTCATCGGTTCGCCGGTCTCGCTCTGGCCTTTGACGGGCGGCACTTCCGCGGGAGAAGGCATGTATTCCACGATGGCGTCGAGCACCGCCTGCACGCCCTTGTTCTTGAACGCCGAGCCGCAGGTCACCAAGCAGATTTCGTTCTTGATGGCGCGCTCGCGCAGACCCTTCTTGATTTCCTCGTCGCTTAAGCTGCCGCTCTCCAAGTATTTGTTGAGCAGCACTTCGTCGCCGTCCGCCGCGGCCTCAATCATCTTGCCGCGCCATTCCTCGCATTCCTTGCGCATATCATCGGGGATTTCGCGATATTCGAATTTCATGCCCTGGGTTTCGTCGTCCCAATGGATGGCCTTCATCTTGATGAGATCGACCACGCCGACAAAACCATCCTCGGCGCCGATCGGCAATTGAATCGGCACGGGGTTGCCGCGCAGACGAGTTCTGATCTGCTCGACGCAACGCAGGAAATTCGCGCCGGCGCGATCCATCTTGTTGACGAACGCAATGCGCGGCACACCGTACTTGTTCATCTGGCGCCAGACGGTCTCGGACTGGGGCTGCACGCCGGAGACCGCGCAGTACACGGCGATGGCCGAATCCAGCACCCGCAAGGAGCGTTCCACCTCGATCGTGAAATCGACGTGTCCCGGCGTATCGATGATGTTGATGCGGTGCTCGGGGAAGCTCTTGTCCATTCCCTTCCAGAAACAGGTCGTGGCCGCGGCGGTGATGGTAATGCCGCGCTCCTGCTCCTGTTCCATGTAATCCATCACGGCCGCGCCGTCATGGACCTCGCCGATTTTGTGGGACACGCCGGTGTAGAACAAAATACGCTCCGTCGCGGTGGTTTTCCCCGCGTCGATGTGAGCGGAAATACCGATATTTCGGTATCGCTCGATGGGCGTAGTGCGTGACATGTCTTTCCATGCGCTTCGCGCAACTGTTGACGGGACCGATGCGGCCCCGTCCGAAAAATATATATATGGCCGGACTGGGGTTTTACCAGCCGTCAGGTAACCCCGTGCGTTAGCGGCCGCGCGCTACCAGCGGTAGTGGGCGAAAGCCTTGTTGGCATCGGCCATGCGATGGGTGTCCTCGCGCTTGCGCACGGCGGCGCCGCGGTTCTCGGCGGCCTCCATCAGCTCGGCGGCGAGGCGATGCGCCATGGACTTCTCGCTGCGGGCGGTGGCCGCTTCGATGACCCAGCGCATGGCAAGAGTTTGGCGGCGGTTTGCGCGCACTTCGACCGGCACCTGGTACGTGGCGCCGCCGACTCGGCGGGATTTGACTTCGACGACCGGTTTCACGTTGTCCAGCGCTTGCTGCAGTACAGCAATGGCTTCCACGCCGGCCGCACCGCTTTTCTTTTCGCTGATGCGATCGATGGCGCCATAGACGATCTTCTCGGCGGCCGACTTCTTGCCGCGCTCCATCACCATATTGATGAATTTGGCCAACGTGTCGTTCCCGAACTTAGGATCGGGAAGAATCGTGCGATGGGGGGCTGCTGCTCTACGGGACATGGAAAACCTTCTCTAGCCTTTCGGCCTATTTCTTGGGACGTTTGGCGCCGTACTTGGAGCGCCCTTGACGACGATCGCTGACGCCGGCGCAATCGAGCGCACCGCGCACTGTGTGATAACGCACGCCGGGGAGATCCTTGACGCGGCCGCCGCGAATCAGCACCACCGAGTGCTCTTGCAGATTGTGCCCTTCGCCACCGATGTAGCTGGAGACCTCGTAGCCATTCGTGAGGCGTACGCGGCAAACCTTGCGTAGGGCGGAATTGGGCTTCTTCGGCGTGGTCGTGTACACGCGCGTGCAGACGCCGCGCTTTTGCGGCGAAGCGGCCAGGGCCGGAACTTTGGACTTCCAAGCGGGCTCATTTCGGCCAGTCCGGATTAATTGGGTCGTCGTCGCCATAAATACCTTTAGAGGACCGTCCAGATATATAGGAGGTCCCTTGATGCAAAAACCAAAATTTACGGGCTCTGCCCGGCACTAGGGGTGCCGAGAGACAAAGGCCGGCGATTGTAGGAACCGGCCGGGCGGGTGTCAAGGCAATTGCTGCCACGCAGCATAGATTACTATACGGTCCGGCGGAAATAACGGGCTCTAAAGGGGAAAACGATGATCAAACGATTTGCCACCGCATTGGTATGGATTCTGATGTCAGCAGGCGCCGCAGCCGCCAACAACGCGCCGGCGAGTGACGCGTCGATTCGTCAGATGCTCGAACTGACCAATGCACAGCAGATGGTCGCCGGCATGAAGGCGCAAATGACTACGATGATGAATGCGGGTATGCAGAATGCGATGAGAGGCCAGACGGTCACGCCGGAACGGCAGGCTATCCTTGACCGCATGGCCGCCAAAATGTCCGCTGTTTTCGACGAAATGCTGAGTTGGGACGCCTTACTGCCCATATATTTGCGAACCTATCGAGACTCGTTTACGCAGGACGAAATCGATGGCGCCATAAAATTCTACAAGAGTGCCGCGGGCCAAGCGTATGTAAAGAAATTGCCGCTGGTCATGCAAAATGTCATGCGGGAAATGCAAGACTTCACGAAACCCGCGCAAGAAAAAATGATTGCCATTCAAAGGGAGTCCATGCAAGAGCTAAAAGCCTTGCAGGACAAAGACGCCAAAAAATAGCGCGACGCCCGGGCGCAGCGGCCGCAACGGCGCCTCGATCTGGATTTTCTAGCCGCCGGGCTGCGGGGCGTCCGGCGTCTCGGCAATGAGCGGGCCGAGTACCTCTTCGATGCCTTCCTGCGTAAACCCGCCGGAATCCGCGTACCGCAATATTCCCTTGCGATCGATCACGAAATTGGTCGGCAGATATTTGATGTCGCCATAATTGCCCTTGAATCGCTGCACCATCTGCAGGGTCAGCAGTTTCTGGAGTGGCCGTAGTTGGAATGGCTTCAGAGAATCTTCCGTCGCCACGGCGAGAATAACGAGCCCCGCGGAATGCTGCCGGCGATGGTAGTCCTCCAGCAGCGGCAATTCCCGCTTGCACGGCCCGCACCAGGTTGCCCAGAAATTGAGGACCACGACTTGCCCCTTGAAGTCGGCCAACGATAATTTGCGTCCGTCGAAGGTGGTGACCTGAAAATCCGGCGCCGGCGCATCGACGACGGGATGCGGTTTGCCGGCGAAGGCGCTACCGGTACTGACCAATGCGAAAAGAATCGCGGCCAGCGAAACTTTAATTCCATGTGACATATTGAACTCCCTCTCGCCTGGGTCTGCCGCGCCCGAATGCGCACTCGTTACTCAAGGATACGCACACGTTCGTTCCTTGGGATATGCGCTCGTTCACGGCGCGTCGATTTCATAACCCTTGGCGCGCAGCTGATCGAGCAAGCCGCCGCGCTCGAGCAGCAGGTCCAGGTTGACCACGGCGATCGTCGTGCCCGCGGAACGCAAATACTTTTCGATATTTTCAAGCCAGGTCTGGCGAATACGGCCGATGACATCGACCGCACCTTTGCCGGCATCCAAGGCGTTGCGGCAGGCGTCCACTTCCTTGAGCTCAGGCGTGTTTTCGATCCGCTCGACATTGCCGCTCGCCCATGCCTGCGCGCGGTCCACCAATCGCGGCAAGCCGCTCTCAAGGGTGGTGAGCGAGGCTTCCACGCAGGTGCGCTCGGTCGCCGCCGGCATGGTCTTGAGGGCTTCGAGCATATCGCTCACGCCTGCGACCTTGATCTCCTCGACGCGCACGCCATGTTTTTTTGCCAAGCCGCGCAACGCCGCGCCCAAATCGAGCCGCATCGATAAGTTGACCTGATGAAAAGCGGCCTGCTGCAGGAATGCCGCCGCAATGATCGGACGATACCGTTCCCATTTATCTGCATCGTCGCCAACCTTGCTTCGCTGCGCGGCAAAGCGCGCGTGCAAATCCGGCGGCAGCACATCCTTCAGCTTCTTCCCGCCGCCCACCATCAAGAATTTTCGATCGGCAATCAGCATCCACAATATTCGCGGGACGCTTATTTCAATGGGCTTCTGCACCAGCACCTGGCTGGTGCTCTCGAGCACGGACTCGACTTGCTTGGAGCGCCAGGTAATATCGCGCGGCAGCGGCGCTATGCTTCCCAATATCCAGACATTGGCGTCGCCGCGGTGCACGTGCCACATGCCGGGGCCTGCGCGCTCGGCGGTGACGACGATTTCATCGAGCGCGGGCGGAGTCTGCTCGGCGCCGGCGCTTGCCGCACAGAGTCCGGTCAGTAAAATTCCCAGGAGCTTGGCTGCCATTCGCATGCAACCAAGCCTACAGGTTTTCTCCCCTAGGGTTTCGCCTGCGCCATGATGCCGAGCGGTCGCCCTTCAGGATCCTTGAGCATGGACAGCCATTCCTCAGTGCCATCGGCGTGTCTGTGCACCATGTGCGGCGCGTTGATGAATTCGACGCCGCGCGATTTCAACAGTTCATACGCTGCGCCGATATTGCCGACGCGCATATATAGGATCGACTCGGGAGCCACCGCCCCCTCCTGACTCAACATCAATCGCGTTCCGTTGCAATCGAAAAATGCGAGATTGCCGAAAGTATAAAGATGCGGCAGCCCCAGTACATTTTTGTACCAGGCTTCTGATTGCTTGATGTCCTGCACCGACCTTGCGATCTGCGCAATGGAGCTTAAGACGAGCGGTGAATTCATTGTATTGTCCTTCAGGGCACTGTCTTTGGGCGCGCGGTGCCAGTGGCGCAGTTCCTTGCGGTTGGCGATGCCCAGCTTCGCGAGCGCATTCGCGACGTGGTACTTCACCGCATCGATGCTGATGCCGCGGCGGTCCGCAATTTGCCGGCTGGTCATCCCGTGCTTTACGGCATGCACGGTGCGCCATTCCGCGGGGGTCAACACATCGTCGTGCGGTGGTCTCCCGCGGTGAGATCGGCTAGCCATGCCGCCATCTTATCCAAGGAACCCGGGAATTTCCCTCCCCCTTAAGGGAGCGCGGTGGAGCGGATTTTCCCGCGATACATGACGGCGGCGAGTGGATTGCCGCCCAGTCCGTAGCACAGTTCCGCGGGCCGCCCGATGCGCCAGAACGCCAAATCCGCGCGCTTGCCCACTTCAATCGTTCCCACCTCGTCAAGCACACCCAACGCCCGCGCCGCCTGACGCGTGACGCCCGCCAGCGCCTCCTCAGGGGTCAAGCCAAACAAGGTGCAGGCCATGCTGAGGGCCAGCAGGATGGAGGTGCACGGCGAGGTGCCGGGATTGCTGTCGGTGGCCACCGCCAGCGGCACGCCGGCGCTGCGCAGCAGGTCGACCGGCGGCGGTGTGGTCTGTCGCAAGGTGAAATAGGCCGTCGGCAATAGCACGGCAACGGTGCCCGCCTGTGCCAGCGCATGCGCGCCATCCGCACTCAAGTACTCGAGATGATCGGCCGACAGTGCGCCCCATTTCGCCGCGGCCTGCGCGGCACCGATGTCGCTCAATTGACCGGCATGCACATGCGCGCCCAATCCCAGCCGCTTCGCGGCCTGTAGGAATTGCTCGGTCTCGGCCACGGAGAACGCAATCTTCTCGCAGAAACTGTCGACCGCATCCACCAACCCGTCTGCCGTCAACGCGGCGAGCCATGGACCGCTCACCTCATCGATGAACCGCTGGCGCTGCGCGGCGAATTCGGGCGGCAGGGAGTGCAAGCCGAGAAATGTTTTCTTGACCGAGACCGGCAGATTCTCGCCGAGCCGGCGCGCCACCGCGAGGATGCGGCGCTCGGCGGCCAGTTCCAGCCCATAACCTGACTTGATCTCGATGCTGGTGATGCCTTCCGCCATCAAGCACTTGAGCCGCGCCAACGCCGACTCGTACAAAGTTTGTTCCGTTGCTGCGCGCGTATCGCGCATGGTCGATTGGATGCCGCCGCCGGCTCGCGCGATCTCCTCATAAGATGCGCCGCATAGACGTTGCTCGAACTCCGCGACTCGATTGCCGCCATAGACCAAGTGAGTGTGGCAGTCGATCAGGCCCGGCGTAATCCACTGGCCTGGCACCTCGTGCATTGGTGCGCCCTGCGCTTGCGCCAACCGCCGGCCTTCTGCGGCCGAGCCGAGCCACGCGATGCGCTCGCCTTTTACCGCAAGCGCAGAGTCCTGCATGCTTCCGTAGGCGCCGGCACCGGCCATGGTCGCGATGTTTGCGCCGATCCACACCTGATCCCAATTGTC
>DATNKC010000217.1:0-2843 GCA_035603615.1 Steroidobacteraceae bacterium
GCTTCTGGGAGTTTGGCGAGTTTGCGCCGGACTTCGAGCAGCTCCTGCTCTTCGATGACGCGAGCGCCGCCCGGCTGTCGCATCGCTTTTTCGAGCGCGGCCTGTCGCGTGAACAACTCCAGAAGCTCGTTGACTGATTTCATCCGCGCACCTTGATTCAGAACCCGTGATTCCTCGTCAGCGACAATATGGCGCGCGGCGGCCCTGTAACAACGTGACCCAACTCGCGGTATCGATCCCGTGATGTCTTCTGTAAAGCCGCGCGACATCGCGGTGTCTGCGTCAGCCGACTGCTGCGCGACATAAAGGGGGCCTTTTTAAGGCGCTGCCTGCTTTTGGAGGCTTTGTGAACTAGGTAGCGGCTATCGGCGGCGCGCGTGGTTTCCTTTTCGAGCGATCCCAAACGACGCCGGGAAATCCCTTGAGTGGCACCAAGCGTTCACCCAAGTAGGTCCATTCCGGCATCTGTTCGATGGCGATGTGATAGCGCGCTTGCCGGCCGGTACGAGTTTTGAACAGCGCGCGCGGCACATTTACCATATGCGGCGATCGGGCACGTTCATAGCAAATCGGCGTGCCGCAGCGCGCGCAAAAGCTGCGCGTGGCGCCCGAGGCAGCGTCCTCAAATTGCGTGATTTTCGATTGTCCGCGTGTAATGCGGAAGCGGCGACGCCAGCTACCGACGTACGTAGCGTACGCGGCGCCGTGGGCGTGCCGACTGGCCGCGGAATGGTCATGCCAAGCCCAGCGGGCAGGAAAATCGATCTCAATGCGAATATCGCCACACAGGCATTGACCCTGCACGGCGGGCACAACCGACTGTGCGGTCCTGGCGGATACGGATTTTCTCAAGGTGTGCCCCGATTATTCACTTAAGTTATTGCAGCGTACTATCGAATCCTGTCATGGCATGGCAGGATTCACTCTGCGTCCCAAATCACCCTGCAGTAGTGCTAGATTGTCGCGCTATGCGGCCTTTCGCTATGCAGCAGGGAGCTTGATTTGTCCGCAAATTTACCGCGCCAGCCCCAAATCGTGAGCGATTCCGCCGAGGAGATCGCGCGGGACGTTGCCGCTCTCAATAGGCTACAGGCGGTGCCGACGCTGCTGGAAGTTTTATGCGAGTCCACGGGGATGAGATTTGCCGCCGTGGCTCGGGTCACCGAAAACACCTGGACGGCCTGCGTCGTCAAGGATGAGATCGGCTTCGGTGTCACGGCCGGCGGACAGCTGGATCTGGAATCGACACTTTGCATTGAATCAAAACGGTCCAATGCGCCCATCGTCATCGAGCAAGCGAGCACCGATCCGCGATACTGCGACCATCCCACGCCGAAGCTCTACAAGATTGAAAGCTACGTGTCGGTCCCGATTGTTTTGCCGAACGGCCGCTACTTCGGAAATCTCTGCGCCATCGATCCGGCGCCCGCCAAGGTGGCTGATCCCAAAATCTTAAAGATGTTCACGCGATTTGCCGCACTGATCGGGATGCTGCTCGACAGCGAGATGGCGCGTCAGGCGGATCAATCTGCATTGCGCGGCGCTCATGCCGACAATGAGGTGCGCGAACAATTCATAGCCATTCTGGGGCATGATTTGCGCAATCCTCTGCAGGCGATCTACTCTGCGGGTGTCTTGCTCGAGAAAAAAATCTCGGACCCGGCGCTCCAGGGCGTCGCGTCGCGCATCAGAGTCAGTGTGAAACGGATGTCTTGTTTGATCAATGACCTATTGGATTTCGCGCGGGCGCGGCTCGGCGAAGGAATGGGCGTGCGCGTCGAGGAAGTCGAGGATATCGATGCCGGCCTCAATGCGGTAGTCCGGGAGTTTCAAGACGGGCAGCCTGAGCGTCAAATACTCGCGAACATCAGCGTGACGCGCAAGGTGCGCTGCGATCTTGGACGCGTGCAGCAAGTCGCGTCGAATCTGATCGGCAATGCACTGAAGCACGGCGCGCCTGAAGGCACGGTCAAGGTATCCGCGCAAGCCGAGGAATCGGATCTCGTGCTCAACGTTTGGAATGCCGGTGAACCGATATCGCCCGAAAACCTCGACAAGATCTGCGAACCGTTCTGGCGCCACTCGTCGACGGGGAATCGCGAAGGACTCGGGCTGGGTTTATATATCTGTTCCGAAATCGTGCGCGCTCACGGCGGCACGCTGTCCGTGACGTCCTCGCAAGAGAGCGGCACCAGTTTCACCGCGCGGCTGCCGTTAGATGCCGATCATCTTGACCAGGATCCCGGCAATACTCGCGCCCACTAAGGGACCGACGATGGGGACGAACGCGTAGCCGAAGTCCGAGGTCCCCTTGCCGGGAATGGGAAGCACGGCATGCACGATACGCGGACCCAAATCGCGTGCCGGATTGATGGCATAGCCGGTGGGGCCGCCCAAAGACAAGCCAATTCCCCACACCAGAAAGCCGATCAAGAAGGGGCCGAGTCCGGGGCTTAGTCCCACGCCGGTACCGTATTTTGACGAAATGGCGGCGGCGACCAACACCAGCACGAAGGTGCCGATGATCTCGGTGAGGATGTTGGCGAACGGCGCGCGGATGGCGGGTATGGTCGAAAAACAGGCTAGTTTATCCAGCGGGTCGGGCGTCTTTTCCCAGTGCGACAGATACGTGAGCCAGACCAGCACGGCGCCGGCCATCGCGCCTAAGATTTGCGCCGGCACGTACACGTTGAACCGGCTCCAATCTCCGCTCGAAATGGCGACGCCGATCGTCACCGCCGGATTCAGATGACCATCGCTGCCGATTGCCAGCGCGGTGAAGACCCCCGCCATGACCGCGAAACACCAGCCGGTGGTGATCACGATCCAACCGGATTTTTCTC
>DATNKC010000218.1:0-6762 GCA_035603615.1 Steroidobacteraceae bacterium
GCGGTGCTGGTACAGTAGTGGTCGCGTCAGCCAAATGGGGAGCCTTTATGAGCACGGCGAACGTCTATCGAATTGTTGCCGCGGTAGCGGTAGTTTTGGCCCTGTCGGGATGTGACATTTCGGTTGACGGAGATGGCTCCACCAAAATCAATGGGTCCGTTCATGTTCCGGCCGGCAAAGCGCCCGATGACGCCAGGACGGTCAACGGGTCGATCCATATCGACGACAATGCTGCGGTCACCTCGGCGGCGACTGTCAATGGCAGCGTGCGATTGGGTGCGCACGCGACGGCAACGTCGGCGAAAACAGTGAATGGCGCCATCACGCTAGGCGACGGCGCTCATGTGTCCGGCAGCGCTGGCTCGGTCAACGGCGATCTGACGCTGGCAACCGGAGCCGAAGTTTCCGGCTCCCTGTCCAATGTTAACGGCAGGATCGACCTGAACTCCGCTCACGTGGCGGGCGGCATCAAGACCGTGACCGGCAACGTCAGCATCATGGGCACGTCTCACGTCGAAGACGGCATCTTGGTCGAAAAGCCTCACAGCATGCTGTTTAATAGCGAAGATCCCGTGATTGTCATCGGTCCGGGTGCGGTCGTTCAGGGTGACCTGAAATTCGAGCGCAAAGTAAAACTGTACGTCAGCGACAAGGCTACAATTGGAACCGTAACTGGCGCCACGCCGATAGCATTCAGCGGCGACAAACCACCAAATTGAAATTTAGGAAGAGCTCACCATGAAAAGTTCGCGCATTCGCTCGTTAATCCTGCTCGCCGCCGTCACCACTTTCGGATATGCGAGCGGCGCAGCGGCTGCTGACGCCGCCCTCACCGCGGCGGTCGCAAGTCCGGCACGGCCCGCCGCCGCAGTGGCACGCGATAAATCGCGCCATCCGGTCGAAGAATTAACCTTTTTTGGGATCAGTCCAAAGATGAACGTGGTGGAGCTATGGCCGGGTGGCGGTTATTGGACCGACATATTGGGTCCCTACTTGGCGCCCAGCGGCCATTACACGGTTGCCTTGCCGCCCTCCGGCGGCGAGGAAGGTTCCGGCGCGGCCCGTTTTCGCGCGCGCATCGCCGCGGAAAAAGACCGGCTTGGCACCGTTCACGAATCGACCTTGGGCCCTGGCCACTTTGAGATCGCGCCACCCGGCTCTGCGGATTTGATCCTCACGTTTCGAAATCTTCATAACTGGATGAGCGACGGCTATGCCGAGCAGGCGCTGGCGGCGTGCTTCACAGCCCTGAAACCAGGCGGAATCCTCGGAATTGAAGAGCATCGCGGGCGAACTGATGTGCCGCAGGATCCGAAAGCGGAAAGCGGTTACGTTCGTCAGGACTATACAATTGCCATGGCCAAGAAGGCCGGATTCGTGCTGGCGGGATCGTCGGAAATCAACGCCAATCCCCGCGACACCAAGGATTGGCCGAAAGGGGTTTGGACACTGCCGCCCACATTGGCAATGGGCGAAAAAGATCGCGACAAATACATCGCGATCGGCGAAGGCGACAATTACGTCCTCAAGTTCCAAAAGCCGCGCTGAAGCGCCGCCGCGATTGGAGCTGAGTTGAGCGGGTCTCACTTCAGTGAGGCCCGGCTTTTGATCATGTGGTCGCTCATGGCGAACTGGCGAAACTTAGGTTCACGTTAGTCCCCGGCTCTTGAACTTGCGCGGTAGCGCCCCCAGCCTAGGGGTTTCGAGCCTATTCCAAACTATGCGCGTGCGTCGCCTGCTTCTGCATCCCCTGTGGTTGTTCCTCGCGCTGCCAGCATATGTCGGCTGGCGCCTGCTGTCGGGCTTGAGCCTGGGTCCTGTCGCGATAGCCGCGTGCATTGTGTTATTGATCGGTTGCTGCCTTTTTATACCGTTCTCCATGCGCACCCGGGCCCTGCAAAATCGCAAGCTGGCGGACCGGCTCGCGTGGGTGGGGCTGACCGCAATGGGCTTTTTTTCTTCACTATTTGTTTTAACGCTACTGCGAGACGTGGTCCTGCTCGGCGCATACTTGCTCCTCTCCGGAGAGCAAGCACGACTCTGGGTCGAACCCAGCGCGCAGGCGACGCTATATCTCTCGCTGTTTGTCACCTTGGCCGGATTGGTCATCGCGCGGCGCCGACCGGGTGTTGTTGAAATAAAAATACCCGTGGTCGATCTGCCGCTCGCATTGCATGGATTCTCGATCGCTCAGATCAGCGACGTGCACGTGGGTCCCACCATCAAGCGCGGTTTCGTGGAAGGCGTCGTCCGACGAGTCAATGAATTGAAGGCGGATCTGATCGCCGTGACAGGTGATTTGGTCGATGGCTCCGTGCAGCAACTATCGGCACACACGGCACCTTTGGCGGGGTTGACGGCGAGGCACGGCGCCTACTTTGTCACCGGCAATCACGAGTACTACTCCGGCGAGCGTGCTTGGACGGAAGAAATCCGCCGACTCGGACTACGAGTGCTCAAAAATGAGCATGTCGTCTTGAAGCACGATGGCGCATCGCTGATCCTCGCGGGCGTCACCGACTACAGTGCACATCATTTTGACCCCGCACAGCGCAGCGATCCTGCGGCAGCCTTGCGCGGCGCGCCAATCGACGCCGGCGCAAAAGTTTTGCTGGCACACCAACCGAGCTCGGCGATGGCGGCGGCCAACGCGGGCTATGATGTACAGATCTCAGGGCATACGCACGGAGGCCAGTTCTGGCCCTGGAATCTGTTCGTGCATTTTTTCCAGCCGTTTTCCAGCGGCCTGCATCGACTGAAGAATTTGTGGATTTACGTCAGCCGCGGCACCGGCTACTGGGGTCCGCCAAATCGCTTCGGAGTCCCATCGGAGATTACGCGCATTCGCTTGGTACCCGCGACACCTTGAGGCGCTGCCGCGGTTGATCCCGTGTTAGGCTTTCATCCGCATGTTTGGATTCACTCGAACGCTGCGATTTAGCCTGACGGCTGGCGTTTTGATGTGCGGCATGGCGACTGCCGCAATCACCGCACCTCAGCCCACCGTCAACGTTGCGGTGGGTCCGCAATACGACTCTACGCACGTGTACGTGACGCCAGCCGATCTAGACGCCTTCGTCAGCAGCTTTGTCGCCACCTTCGGCGGTCACGCCAATAAACCGGTTGTCTCGACCGTGACACCTACCGCAAGCAGCACTCAGCTTCAGTTCGTTATGACGCCGGTCGGAGCTGTCTCGACGTTCGCGTACACAACTCCCATTCCCTATCCGTTTGGCCTCGAGAGGACCGGATACCTCGTCACCGACATGAATCAAGCGATCCTTGCGGCGCGCGCCGCGGGCGCCAGCATCCTCGTCGAACCTTTCAAGGATCCGGTTGGGATAGACGCCGTCGTGGAATGGCCGGGCGGCGTGAAGATGCAGCTGTACTCGCATTTTGTCCCGCCCTCCTACGAGCCCCTGAGCTTTGTACCCGAAAATCGCGTCTACATATCGCCAGATCGCATCGATAATTTCACAAATGCGTTCATTCGTTTTTCCCGCGGCAAAGTGATCTCCGATGACTGGCACGCCAATGGCGCGGAGCTCGGTGAGCCGGGACAAATTTATCGCCGGATACGCATTGAATCGAAGTTCGGAAAGATGCAAATCATGGCCACGGATGGGCACTTACCCTATCCGTTCGGACATGACATTAGCGGCTATGAGGTAGGCGATCTCACTGAGACGCTCGCCAAAGCAAGGTCTCATGGCGCAACCGTGTTAGTCGAACCCGTCGAGATCACCGATCGGCGCACGGCGGTGGTGCAGTTTCCTGGCGGTTTTATCGCTGAGATCCATTCCGCTCGTCCCTAAGCATCCCTCGCGCATGACTAGCGTCGATCGATCGCGAAGCATGGCTCGAGCGTGCGCGCCACATACAACGCACCGTAAACCGACAGGTGACTGTCGTCGAAATAGAGTGACCGGTCGTCGGCTTTGTAGAGGCAGGAGTCGCCTGGACACAGGGCGTCCTTGGGATCCACCAGCGTGAGCCCGCTGCGCTCAGCGACGGCGCGCATATCGTGCTCCATGTCCCGGTGCTGGGCCAGGGCGTCGGCGCGGCTCACCCTCAAAAAGTCATCTGGAATGTGCCGGCGGCGCGCCACAAACAGAGCATCGGAAACTGCGTACTTCAACATTGGAACTGCGAATACGACGCAGATTGAGCGCGAGTGATGGCCTACTCGGCTGACGGTCTGTTCGATGCCGGCAGCGATGTCTGGCACGCGCGGCGGAGGTTCACCGGCGGCCCAGGCCCCGTCGAGGATGATGAGTTCCGGTTCGAGTCGTGTGACGGCCTCGAGGACTGCGGTGTTGAAGTTCGCGCATCCGTATCGGTCCGTAGCGGTATCGATCCTGGTCGGGTTCAACGGGGCGAACAGCGGCAGGCAATTGTACTTTGCGACGAAATACACGTGCATGCCATGCGCCTTCGCCAGTTCCTTGACGGCCGGCATCATTGCCAGCGCGTGACTGTCGCCCCACAACAGCACCTTGGGAGAAGGGTCGCCCGGTCCGTAGTTGCACACTCTGCCCGCGCGGACCTGTTCCAGAGACACCTCCTCTACGCAACGAACTAGCTCTGGGGTTGCGGTCATGCTCACGATCAGGCCCCGTGTCTCCGGCGGGAATCGTTGCGGGAAGCCATCGGAGTTCCACAACACGAGCCCAGCGAGGAGGATGCCGGCGCTTCCGACACCCGCGCCGACCAACAGGGTTCGCGTGCTTTTCATGAGGATGCGGGCTCTGACGGGCCGTTCTATGAAGCGCCAACTCGCGGTTGCCACCAGCAGTGTGGCGACGAGCAGCGCAGCCGTAGCGGCGGGTCTGAGCGGCGCAATGTAGTAGTAATTAGCGAAGACGAGCAGCGGCTGGTGCCACAAATAGAGTGAATAGGAAATGAGTCCGACGAAAACCAGCGGCGGCCAGGAGAGCATGCGGTTGACCAGCGCCGGCCGGGGGCCACTGCCGGTCGCGAGCAATGCAGCGGTGGCCATGCACGGCAGCATCGCCGCGGTGCCCGGGTACCGTATCGCAGACGTGTAGAAGTGCACGGCGATCGCGATTCCCAGCAGGCCCGCAACCGCCAGGCCCTCGGCGGCGATGCGATTCCCTATGCGCGGCACCCCGCCAATTGTCAACATTCCGCCGAGCAGCAGTTCCCAGGCGCGCGTCGGCGCGAAAACGTAGTTCGCCTCCGGCGCACGGTGTGAGGCCCAGACGCATAACGCCAGGGAAAGCGAAGCGAATACGACCAGCGTCAGGCGCCGATAAGGCAGTCGGTACCGGGTAATGGCAATCAACAGTAGCGGATAAACCAAATAGAACTGCTCTTCCACGGAAATCGACCACAGATGGCTCAGTGGAAGTTGCCGGACGCCTGGCGCGAAGTAGTCGCCTCTCGTCCAGGTTGCAACGTTGCTCAGCATGACCGGCGTCGCCGCGAGGAATTTTCCGACGTTCACCAGCTGGTCGGGCGAAAATAACGCGATAGCGACGATCGCCGTCACAAGGCAGGTGGCCAACAAGGCCGGCAGGATGCGCCGCATGCGTCGCACATAGAATGTGGCGAGCCGGCGAGGCGCAGACTCATCGCGCGACTCTTCCAATAGCTGGGTGATTAGATAACCGGAGATCACGAAAAAGACATCGACTCCGACGTATCCCCCGTCGAATCCTGGAATCCCATTGTGAAAAAGGATGACGGAAATGACGGCGAGCGCCCGCAGGCCATCGATGTCAGGGCGGTATGCTGGGGCGCGTGAGCGCGCCGCTGGGACGCTCACGCCGGCGTCGCCAACATTGCAGCGACAAAACTGAAGATGAGCAACATGAAAGCTTTCAGGTAATTAAAGAACTCGCATACGAATCGCTTTTCTTGATCGCCTCAAAAACAATGTACGAGCTTTGCCTTGTGACTCGAACGCCGCCGAAAATGCTTTTTAACTTGTTCCGGTACCAGTCTTCCCGCTTGGTTACCATCCACATGGACCCGCCTACCAGCAGACGATTGAAGCCCTTTTCAATGAAGTGTTTTGCGACGGAAAAGTCAGTGTGATAAGGAGGATTGCACAATATTTTTGTAAAGTCCTTTTCTCTAAGGCCCCGAAATCCGTCGCTGCACTGAATGTGGACACGCTCCACCGCATTTATTTGAGCGTTTCGAATCGCGCAAGTCACAGCAGCGGGATCATTGTCTACCAAGAATACTTGCTCCGGTTTGATCCGCTTCGCTGCATAGATCCCGATCACCCCGTACCCGCAACCGAGATCCAATACCTTATCGTTCTCGCGAAAATGTAGGCGGGTCAGTAAAGAAGCTGTTCCTTCGTCGATTCCCTGTGGTGAAAATAACCTTGGCTCGGTCTCGAACTTGAGAGGGACGCCGTCGATGACCGCGTCTAGGGTCAGATTTGGAGAAGTTAGGGTCGTCAATTCGGTGCTCCGCCCGTGAGCCTACCGCAACCTGGGCATGAAGGGACCCTCTGTGCGCGTCGCAACTCCCCAATCTGATGCACTATAGAAGCGCGACGCAGCCGAAGGTGATCGCGGCAAAGTACGCTGCACGCTTGCTTGGGCGTGTAGTCCTTACTATAATTCATTTTGTAAGGACGAAGCACAATGGAGCCAACCATGAGTACAGAAGCCACGCTGACTAGCAAGGGGCAGACGACTATCCCTAAGCCAATTCGGGACAGTCTCGGTATGAAGACCGGCGACAGAATGAGCTTCACATTGATGCCGGACGGCGTTGTGGTTA
>DATNKC010000219.1:0-5779 GCA_035603615.1 Steroidobacteraceae bacterium
GATCGCTGTATAGCGGTCGCCGAGGGCGCCCGGCCCGGCCCGTACCTGACGGGTGTTGTCCAGGGCGTAATCGCCGACGCGCAAATTGATCCGCAGCAATCGATGCCGGTTCTCTCCGCTGTGGGTCAGCGCGCCGAACGACCCGATCACGGTCGCCGCGTGCGTTTCAACGATCTCGTAGCTCAGGAAGTAAGGAGCTACTTCCTGTTTCTTCAATTGTTCCATGGAGCGCACCAGCTCCGCCTTTTCGGCGCCCAGAACGACAGGGTACGGTTCTGAAGCTTGGCCGGCATACGCGGCCGTCAAACCCAGCAAAATCCAGGGGAGTGTTCGCATCCTAAATCCTTTGGCTGCTCTCAGCGCTTGAGAAACTCTTCCGCGGCAGGGTGACTCAAGCCAGCCATCGGATCGCGCCGGTGCTGACGTCGTGCATGGCGGAGACGATTTTGATCTGGTGCTCCTTCACCTGCGCGGCGAGCAGCTCGCTGCGAGTGGTCAACAGCGATGCCGCGTCCCTGGCATTCTGATCCGCGACCTCCTGCACGAACTTCTTGTTCTTCGAGGTGTGATCGCCATCGCCTGCCGCGACTTTGACAACCGCGGGCCGTATGTTTGAGAGCAGCGCGGTCACGTTGCCCAATTTGACATCGTCGATCGCCCCTTTGATGGCGCCGCACTCGCTATGGCCGAGCACCACAATGAGCTTGGTACCCAGCACCTTGGTCGCGTACTCCAGGCTGCCGAGATTGTCGGTGTTGACGATGTTGCCGGCGACCCGGACCGTAAGGATATCGCCCAGTTGTTGATCGAACACCAATTCCGGAGCGACGCGGCTGTCCATGCAGCCCAAGACGGCGGCAAAGGGCGCCTGTCCTTTGGCGGTGGCCTTGATCTGCCCCACCAAGTCGCAGTGCAGACTACGTCCGGTGCGAAAGCGCTCGTTGCCTGCCTTGAGGCGCAGCAACGCTTGGTCCGCCGTGATTGCGGCCTGCGTCTCCTTGGTGGCAACCGCACATAGGTCGTCCGTCTGTGCCAAGGCCGCCCCGGCCACAAACATTCCAGAAAGTGTCAAGAAGTGTCGCCGCGTCGCCATGAATTTCTCCCTGTTTCACCCTGCGCCCGACCGCGCGGCAATTGTAGCGTAGGCAAACTCAAGTGTTCCCGCCTTTAATGTTAGGGCGGCTTCTTTCCGTTATTCTTCGTGCATGTCGGTTCAAGAGTGGATTCGAAAGGGCCGCGAACTCGGCGCGAGCGATCTGCACATCGAAGCGGATACCGCCCCCGTCGCTCGGGTCCGTGGCCAGCTCTCCGCCATCGGTCAGCCCATCGCCGGCGCAACCCTCATGCACGCAGCACGGGAGCTGCTGGGCAACGACGGGTGGCCGCAATTCTTGAGTAGAGGTTCCGCGGATGTTTCCCGAACCATTTCGGGCGTGCGCTGCCGCATCAATCTTTTTCAGACCCTTCGCGGCGTGGCGATGGCGGTGCGGCTGCTCAGTTCGTTCCAAAACAATTTGCGTGCCTGCAACTTGCATCCGGATTTGAAGCGGCTGACGGAGATGTCGACCGGCTTGATCGTGATCTCGGGACCGACCGGAAGCGGAAAATCCACGACGTTGGCGGCGCTGGTCGAGGAAATCAACTCATCCAGCGCCCGTCATATCATCGCCATCGAAAGCCCGCTCGAATACGTCTTCACCAATCGACGCTCCTTTATCAGGCAGCGGGAAGTGCCGACGCATTCGCCGAGCTACGAGCAGGCCTTGATCGACGCTTTGCGCGAGAATCCCGACGTTCTGGTCATCGGTGAAATGCGCACCCCCGAGGTCATGCGCCTCACATTGAGCGCAGCGGAGACCGGGCACTTGGTCATTGCGACCATGCACTCGGCGACCTGCGCCGAAGCGCTCACGCGCATCTGCATGTCCTTCCCCGCGGAAATTCAGGGCGGCATTCGCGCGCAGCTCGCCGATTGCTTCGTCGGCATGGTGTGCCAGCGCCTGGAATTCCTCGCTGAATATCGTCTCCGCGTCCCAGTGTGCGAAATTCTGCTGCCGAGTGCCGCCTCCAAGGGGACGATACGCGGCGGTCAATTCAGTCAGATTGCCAATGTGCTGCAAACCGGCGGCGAGACCGGAATGTGGAATTTCGACCGCTACCAACGCTGGGTGACGCAAAAGAAAGATTGGGTGCAGCCGACGCTGGCGGCGCCTTTGCCGGAGGAGCGGGTTGCTCCCGCGCCGCTGAAAATTCAGCGCCAAACGATCACGCCGACCGTGGTGAAAGATGATTCGATGGAAATATCGATTGACGAGGAAGTGGATCTCGATGAATTGGCGAAACGCATCGAGCAGCGCACGCGTGCACCGCGCGAATAGAAACTATTCCATTTGCAGATCGCGCATCGCGGGGGTCGCGAACGCGACGCCGCCATCGACCGTCACGGTCGAACCAATCACATAGTCGCCGGCCCGCGATGCCAGGAAGATTGCGGCGCCCGCCATGTCCTCGTCCGTACCGATGCGCCGCGCAGGAATATGCTTGGCCACCTCATCGCCGCGGTCGCGCGCTTCCTTGTTCATTTCGGACTTGAACGCGCCCGGCGCGATGGCGGTGACGTGGATATTGTCCTTGACCAGGCGCGCGGCCATCAGGCGGGTCAGCTGAATGAGACCGGCTTTGCTGGTCACGTAGGAGTACGTTTCGCGGTGCGTGAGATAAATACCATCGATGGAGGCAATGTTGATCACCTTGGCGGGGCGAGCGGGCGAGGCCGCCTTGCGCAATGCCGGCGCCATCGCCTGCGTCAGAAAGAACGGCGTTTTGGCGTTCAGATTGAGCACCTTGTCCCAACCCTCCTCGGGAAATTCGTCAAACGCCGCGCCCCACGCCGCGCCGGCATTGTTGACGAGAATATCCACCTTCGGCTCCTTAAGCATGACGGCCGCCGCGAGTCCCTTGGCTCCCGCGACCGTGGACACATTCATGGGGATGGAAATGCAGGTCCCGCCATCTTTGGATAATTCTTTTGCAGTCTCATTACACGCGTCGGCTTTGCGCGCCGAAATGTAAACCTTTGCGCCCTGCGCAATGAAGCCTTCCGCGATCATCCTACCGATGCCGCGCGATCCGCCCGTTATCAGCGCAACACGTCCCTTGAGCGAAAACAGGTCCTTCGTGTTCATAACGGGCGATTCCTGGTGATTATTTGGGCCGCCATTCTAGCCCAAGCGGCAGGGGCGCTAGGTAACCGCCGGTTGCCTTTCCTTCGGCCATCTCTCGTGGCACAACGCCAGAAATCGCGTTCCCGCCTGCGACAACGGCTGATGCCTAAGACTGTACGCGCCCACCTGGCGATCGATGCTGCCGTAGGGCAGCCCTTCGACGGGAATCAATTGCGGCGGCACCTCGGTGAGCAGGTCCGAAACATAAGTGACGCCTTTGCCGTCCGCGACCAGCGCGAGTCGCAACTCCATATGGCTTACTTCCCACACCGAGCCGAACGCATCGCGCAAGCGCTCGCCGGTGGAGCGCCGCGCAGTCTCGTCGAGAAACGAAGTCACCAGCGGCAATTCACGCATGGTGCCGACGGCGTCCCGTGCCAAAGCGGCGCGTGCCGGATGATCGCGCGCAATCATGAGGCGGCGGGTTTCCGAGAAACAGGGATGGAGCGCGAAGTGAGCCGGCATGTTGTGATGAAAGGGTCCGAATCCCAGTTCCCACCGGCCCTCGGCAACGCCATGCACAATCTCGCGGCTGGGGGCGACGACGACTTTGAGTCGCGTGAGCGGATTGCGCTCGCAGAATTCCTTCAGCAGCGCAACGCCGATGCGCGAATTCGCGGCCGGCGAGAGTGCCAGCGACAGGGTCGACAGCGCGCCGGTCTTGATCTGGACGATGTCCGCGAGCGCCTCGCGTTCTTCGTTCAGCGTCGTTTGCGCGAATCTCAACAACCGGATACCGGCCTCGGTGGGCCGCGGCGGATTGCCTCGGCGCAACAAACTGGTGCCCAATCGATGCTCCAGATTGGCGATGGCTTGGCTCACGGCTGATTGCGACAGATCCAGCCGCTCGGCCGCGCGGCTGAAACCGCCGGCTTCGATGACGGCGTGAAAGCAGCGCAGCTCATGACGTTCAATCTGCATGGCTTCAGGATAACCGAGCGGGCATAAGGTTTGCGCCCTCAGATTATCCGCCTCACTGATACTTCCATCACTTCCGCTATCTGGCCTTCGAGGCTTGAAGGGCATTTACTTGTTCGGTCTGAGGTTAAACCGTCGGAGATGGTCATGAACGCTGTGGTCGATATCAAGAAGGGTTTGGAAGGCGTGGTGGTGGACAGTACCTCGATTTCCTTGGTGGATGGCGATTTAGGCAGGCTCTACTACCGCGGAATTCCCATCGAAAGACTGGTCAAGTATCCCTTTGCCGCCGTCGCCCACCTGGTCGTGTTCGGCGATCTGCCGGATGCTGCGCGATTGTCTGAGTTCGAAGACTTCCTGTGGAGCGCGGGACGATTGCCAGCGGAACTCGCAGCCGCGCTCGAGAAACTGGCACAACTGCGCGGCCATCCCATGGCGACGCTGCAGGCCGCGATGCCCTTGATGGCGTACTCGCCGCCCGAGGAAATATTCGGCCGTACGGACGATGAACAGGAAGCGCTGGTGGCGGCGGCTCGATTGCCCACCGCGCTCGCCCTGCTGCTCGCGCTGCGCGCGGGTCGGACGCCGACGGTATACCCCGAGACGCGCCGCTATGGCGAACGCTTCCTGCAGCTGGTGCATAACCGCGCACCTTCGGAAAAGCAGATCCGCGTTTTCGAGCAAACCGAAATTCTGCAGATCGATCACAGTTTCAACGCCAGCACCTTCACGGCGCGCGTCGTCACCTCAACCTTGGCGCCCCCCGCGTCGGCGTTGGCGGCTGCGATGGGTTCGCTCTATGGCCCGCTGCACGGTGCCGCCGATCAGGGCGCGCTCGAGATGGCCCAAGAGGTCGGCGATCCGAAACGAGCCGTGGACTTCGTCGCCGAAAGCTTGGCGACCGGAAGGCTCGTGATGGGCATGGGCCATCGGGAATACCGCGTCGTCGACCCCCGTTCGAGGATCGTCAAGACGCTGGCCGAAGAGATCGCATCGACGCCGGACGAGAAGCGTCTCATCGAAACATTGAAGGCCGTTGACGAAGCTTTCGTCGCGCAGACCGCGCACAAGAAGCGTTCGTTGCGCGCCAACCTGGAATTCTACAAGGGCGTCGTCTATCTGGCCCTGGGTTTGCCGAAGGAATTCTTTACGGCGACCTTCGCGGCCGCGCGCATCTTCGGTTGGTCGGCCCACATCGTGGAACAACGCAAGGACAACCGGATCGTGCGGCCGTCGGCGAATTACATAGGACCCGCTCCCCAGCCCGATTAGTTTTTAAGCGGCGAGACTCTTCCGGTAACATCGAGCGTATGTTGTTCTCGGAAACCCTGGCGTCGATGCAACCGCGGGACGGCGGGTGGCGAGCCGTCATCGGCGAGGATTGGTCCCAGGGCCGCGCAACCTTCGGCGGCATGGTCGCAGCCCTCGGCAACGAGGCAATGCGCCGTCTGGTGCCGGCGGACCGCGAGCTGCGAGGATTGGACACCACTTTTGTGGGACCTGCGCTCGCCGGCGAGGTCAGCATCGATGCCGAAGTTTTGCGCGTCGGCAGGGCCGTCACCATTGCCCGCGCCAGGCTTTGGAGCGATGGCAAGATTGCCGCGACGCTGACCGGTACTTACGGCATGGCGCGCGCC